>JBPCNB010000229.1:0-5383 GCA_051001675.1 Nitrososphaeraceae archaeon
TTCTAATGGAATAAAGGTTATAGGACATTTGTATCTGACAAGCTGGACCGACGCCGCCAACCTTGGTATTGATGCTCTTACTCATGGTATTCCTGTAAGTCCATTTCTATTATCAGAAGCAAACCAGCAAAAATTTTTAGAATTTGGAGACCATCCATTCAATCATTTTTTGTGGCTTGATTTAGTTAACTTGAACGGACCTGAGATTGATGAAACGATGGAAGCGGTGGTAAGTAACAATATTCCTGTAGATCCAACTTTGGGTATTTATGAAGCCATGATAAAAGAGGAACCTCATAACCGATACCTTTGGCCTAAAGTATTGCAACTAACAAAAATGCTTTACGAAAATGGAATCACAATATTATCAGGAAGCGACATCCCAAACTTTGAACTAGTTCCCGGAGCTAGCATACATCATGAACTAGAGATTCTGTTAGAGGCCGGCATTCCACCATTGGAGATTATCAAGATAGCAACTTATAATGGAGCCACAACTTTAGGTATAGAAAATGATGTAGGTACCGTAGAATCAGGAAAGCAAGCTGATATGGTAATACTATCTGAAAATCCATTGGACGAAATCGGTAATACCAGGGAAATCGAAACAGTAATTGTTGACGGTCAATTTATTGATAGTAAACAGATAATTAAAAGTGCAAAAACTCTTTAATGATAAAACGTATACAGGTTCAATGAGATCTTTTTCTTTGCACATGTTACAATATACTCATCTCTAAATGCTAGAATAGATCTCTGCGAACCTCTCTTCTGCTTCAGTACTCTTCTTATATCCTTTTCTTCTTCTTAGTTGAACTATGTCCCATTGTTGCGTATAGCTTTGAGTAACATCTTCCAGACCATTAGACGAAAATGCCAGCACATGGGTGTATTTCTTATTCCAATTCTGTTCATAGTAATACGGATGGTCAAAAGAAATCGGATAGTCTAATGTGGAATCTACATGTGTCCATTTTTCATTTATTAGTGATTCATTCCAGCAATGATCAAGGTAGTCATGAACTATTCTAGTTCGTATAGATAGAGAGTTTAATAGAGCGCCAAACAGCATTGACCATTCACTACATCTTCCAGTTCTTGTTTCTGCGATTTTCGGAATATCCCCATATCTAGGGAACATTAAGGTTGCGCAGCAATTATTACATGTATAATTCTCCGTACTTCGCAATTTCCAAGAAGTTCCTCTAATGAAATGGGAACTCATAGGTAAATTACACTCTTCACATTTTGGATCTTTGGGAATCCATCGCATGAAATCCTTTTTGAACCATTGCAAAACTGGTTTCAGAGGTTCTTCTTTATCTTCTGTATTCGTTTTCTTAAGGATCTCCTTAGGGATCAAAACCCTGACATAATTTAGCATATCTTGATTTACATATTGTTCTGAAATTCTTTTGTATAGCATAAAAGTATAATTCATTGCTCTAGAATTCGGACCATTGTGAGTGGCAAAGATCCTTTTAAACATGAGATCGTATAAATGGCCTGACTAAATAACATACCATACATACAGGGTTATTAATGCCACATCATTTCTATTCTAAGAAATCAGTAAGCTAGTTTTGTTCCCCGTCATACCTAGAAAATTGCTGAAAGGGGAGCTACCAAGTCTCCGCACCGTACACATCTAGGGGTTCTATGCCTGCTGGGATAGCGGTGGGCGTACCTGTCACATTCCCTGGAATCTCTATTGTTTGTGCACCAGCTGGCTCAGCTGCAATGTAAAGATGTTTGGTGTATCCTTGACGTAAACCTGCAGAAACTTCCTCTATTTTTCTATCTAGGAATATGATTGTTGCAATTGTTGTTCTTGTTCTTGTTCTTGTTCTTGTTTCTTGGACTCGGTGAATATCAAACTGAAGTAACAAAAATATTATCTAAGATATAAGTTAGTATTCTATACTATCTATCAATAGAGTAAAGATATTATATATTATCTCCTATTAGAATGGGTATTGATTCAGTAAATGGGCACAAGTCCAGTCCATTCATATCTAAATACCCTTATAGCTCGACACTTATTTCCATAAACTTCGAGTTTTTCTGCCCTCTACATGTACCTATTATATTTATTTATTAACCTATTTGCTGGATATAAGATAGAATCAAACATGGTGACAGCTGATTTGCATAACGTCTGCAGGAAGATAATAGAGATGGATGACAAGATTAGATTCGCAGGCATACCAAACAAATTTGGTAAACAAATCGTAGTTGAGTATAGAAAAGGTTTAGATTCACTTTTAACAGATAGCGAATCAGAACTCTATGCTATCGAGACAGTTATCAGGATGAATACTAGAAAGGATTTTGAATCAAAACTTGGCAAACCAATATACTCATTTACATTGTACGAGAAACTGAAGCGAGTCACAATACCTTTAGACAATAAGGACTATCCTATTCTCATGGTGTCATTTGATAAAGAGGCAGATGATGAGTCCATAATCTTGAAGAAAATAATACCATTTGTGAAAAAGGAATTAGTCTAATGGGGAGGAGATGGGTACATTTGAGATATAGTGAAATGAAAAAGAGGGACAGCGAAATTATGGTCTGTTTTATTTACGGCTGCTGACAAACCTATTTTGAGGATTCAGAGCAAAAACGAGTGGCAGAAAGTCGAGAGCAAGTAATACCATAATGTTGAGCATTGAATGAAGATGTTCTTGCGGGAACCAATTTCAAATGGAGAATACTGACCACAGAGCCAGACAAGCAGATTTGACGATTGAAATAACAATAAACACAGGTTCTACTTCGGACCTCGTTATAATAACAAATTTTGTATCTATCTTTCAAGGTATCAGGCACTACTTCATTCCATTTCCTTCTATACTGGCCAGGTTTAGTGTTGATAGAGGGATCAGTAATCTGGATTGAGAATCAGTTTGTGCCGATTTCTTTTCCTGCTGGCTTATACATATCCTGTGTGTCCATATCTTCTAACCGAAAAAAATTTTTATCTATTCCTGCTTGCAAGTAAACTAAAAACTTTATCTGCTATATTTTCTGGACTCATTGGTTTTAAAGCAAACTCATCGGCACCATAGTCTAAAACTCTTGTCTTATTGGTATCCTCATGTGCAATTACAAGTATTTTTATATCAGGATTAATACGTTTGATATTAATAATTAGCATTGCGGGTCTATCAGCGGCTATTTCATCTTCCATGATAACAACTTCTACGTTCCCTTCAAATTCCTTTATCTTCTTTAGACATTGTTCAGCGTTAGTTGATTTATGAGATATTAGTCCTTTTAAGCGTAACATCCCAGAAAGAACCGTGTTAACATCGCCGTCTTCACTTACTATTATTACTCTGGATTTCAGACTAACCAATATATCATGAAAGTGGTAAGAGGTTAATAAGCAAATAGTTTGGATAAATTCAATCTTTAATATAATGATAGGAGATATTATCCTCCATTTTTCAGCGAATTTGTTCATCCCCAGGTGAAACATTCCCTATCTGGCTTATTTACTCCTTTTATTAACCAATATCACTCAGAGGCAGACTAAATGCATCACCCCTCCTCTAAGTCTTCGATTATTATTGCTATTTTATTCATACCTCATATTCTGGCATGATGTACCTCTACAATGTTAGAAGTTAAAAATCTTAACCCAGTTCCCAAATTACTGTAATTGCAATAATTTGCTTCCTTGATGTTATATGATTAATTGGGAATTAATATAATTTGTAATCCTACCAGCTTAATATAGTTATTAATCTGAATTACTATGAGTACTTTTTTAGAAAGCATTGAAAAAGATATACAAAGTTGCATTACCGCAGTCAAGATGGGTTAGTTACTGGATCAATAAAGATGAGGAGGATGTATCGGTAGTAGTGGAACTCTAGATTGAGAGATGAACAACTCAAACCAAGATAACAACCTAAACACCAACTAAATGTCTTTATCAACAAATAAGACTCTTGTTGAATCGTTCGTGGAAGATGTTTTCAATAACCGCGACTTATCAGTTATTGAAAAATATTTGACAGGACAGGGAAATAGAGGATTCAAACAATTCTTAAGCACATTCTTTAAATCATTTCCTGACATCCATGCAGAAGTAGAGATATAGTTTCAGAACATTATCTTGTGGTAGTGTTTCTTAATTTTTCTGGGACACATAAATGAGAGTTTCAAGGAAGATACCAACAAACAAACTAGGTAAACACGAGATCTGCCGATCTCTACAAAATAGAGAACGAAAAAATTGTAGAACTCAAAAAGTGACGATGAAAGTAGTAATAGAGGAATCATGGTTGCAAACCGCAGATAGTGTCAACCTTATGCCGCTTAAGCCAGGTATGCTTTTGTCTTCCAAGAGACTTCACATACGTCTATCCTCTTTTACTGCACCTAGTTACATATGCATTTTAAAATATAGTCATTAACGTATTAATCTAAAAACAAATAAAAATACAATCAATAAGTAGTATTTTCTATACAAAGGGCCGACAACTGCTTTAAAGACAATATCTCAACAATAGAATGGTCTACAATGAATAATAGTCCTAAACATATCGTGCCATACAGGGATGACAAACACAATTTTGATTATTATTATCATCGCCAAGCTGATTTTGAAGAAGAAGGCGATGAAGAAATATCCGGTGAAGATTAAATGCTTGCGAATAGCAAAAACTAAAAGCTTTCCTAGCATCTATTACTAATAGTGACTTTTAAAGATCTTCAGAAACTAGTCCAGTCACAGTCTGGTTCAGAACAATCCCAACTATTGCTAAGACTAAGAGGTAAACCATTCTGGATATGGGACAAGGCCAAACATAAGCAAGAAGATATTGAAACAAAAGGTGATTGTTGCTTTAATCATATCATAGGCCTGCCTACAAAAGACAGAATAGAGAAATCAATCTTTGATTATGAGAATTTACTCTACGACTCTCTTCTATTACCAGAGTTTTGCAACCCTTCAAAACATAACTTCAAAGAAAAGCACCTATAGATTAAGAAGGCAACTGGGTTAGGGGCTACTGAATTTATGCTGAGACTTATGGCCTGGCTTTGTCTTTGCAATAACGATTATAGAAATAGTCAGATGTGTATTGTAACTGGACCCAACCAAGACATCGCTATCAAGCTAATCAAGAGATCGAAAGGATTGTTTGGATTGATAACCAACTTTTCGTTGCTTAGATTATAACCATATTTCCATTTCTAATAGCAAAGATAACAAATAGAACCCATTGAAGACTTTCGATCTTGATCCAGAAGTCATCAGTGTCTGATCTATTCATGGCTTTGTCTTTTCTTTTTTCCAAATCTTTGATCATGGATCGAATTACTGCCTCCAGTCTATCATTTGGAACTTTATTTACTTCTATCT
>JBPCNB010000230.1:0-3358 GCA_051001675.1 Nitrososphaeraceae archaeon
CTGCCAGTGACATATCGGAGGAATTTAAAAAGGGATTGTTTGCTGATGAATTAGACAATGATGAAGATAAGATCTGTTTCATCACAATCCCTATTGCAAATGATGATTTGAGAAAACGAATAAGAGAATTAATGGAGTTAAAGTGACATACAAATGAAAAAAAAGTAACTCTTTCAGGAAAGGCTGTAAAGAATTCGCTTAAGAATTGTTTGAATCCTTCTCTCCCTTGTCATGCCAAATATTTTTCAATGGATGATAAGTCATGTTTATTGAAAACTTCTTCCACAAATGAGTTAACAAGAGCCTTATTTGTTGATAATGACATTTAACATCTTACTGCCTTCTTCTAGTTTAGGCCGAGGTCTAAGTTTGAGTTGTTCATATCTCATTCTAAATAGTTCCACTACTGCTGGCACATCTCCCTCACCGTTATTAATCCAGTAACTAACCCATCCTGGCTGAGGTAATACATGATGAGGCGATACACGACCAGAATTTACAAGTTCGTTTCTGGTTGTCATTGGAAATGGTAAGTCAGCGACACGCTCTCCATTTAAATGTCCCAGTTCTCTCTTCTTGAACCTAAATTCTAAGCCGCCAAATCTGTGTGGTTCAGCAGTAACATACGTCCAATTGATATATCTTCCTAAACCCTTACCTGTTCCACATATCAATGGTGAATTAGGATTCCCAGGTTGGGGATGTTCGTGATCAAGATAGTCTTTTAGATAAGGAATGGAGTTTATCAAAGGTATTGGCCTGCTGCCAGTTTTACCATTCACCACCACTTCTGTATATTGAGAATTTCCTAAAGTCTTGAATGAAATATCTTTTATTTTCAGTTTTAAGATCTCATGAGGCCTACATGACAGATCTCTGGACATAGCATGATAGCACTTTTCTCTTTTGAAAGGACAATACTTCAAAAATAGAAGATCCTCTTCATTGGTCCACAAATCTGACGGCTTGTAAATTGATTTTTCCTTCCTTCTTAGCTGAGGGATATTCTCTACGACTGGAGGTTTCGGCCTCTTATCTGGTTCAGTGTCAGGTGAGTATAACCATTTAAAGAAGCGCATAAGTTGAATGCTATATAGGTTATACGAACCAATCCACTTATGCAGAGGATCTACACTTTCAGGTTTGCGTAAACTATCCAGGAATGCCAAAAGATCTTCCCTAGTGATATGACTAAATGGCTTTTGATTATGAAACTTTAAAAATTGTATTAATAATGTAATGTTGGTCCTTTTATAGTTATCCGATAGATTGATCTCAGTTTTCATGGAAATGATATAATTACATATAATCAAAGCGTTGTTATGAGACACTTCCTTTTTATTTTTTAAACTTCTGGCATGATATGCTCTTAGTCCTACAGTAACAAGGTCAACCTTTCTGTCGAATAACGGATCGTCATTATTACTATTACTGTTACTCTTGTTAGTTTCTTCCTGGACTTGCATACACTATCTAGTGCATAATAGATCTACCTAATAAACTGGTATTCCAAGCCAGATTATACCTTATAGTCTTTACTATAGTATAATAGAACATTGCAATCTATGAACACCACAGACATACATGAGCATGTTAGTAAACTGTAGATTTCTCTAAAACGATTTTCTGTTTGCTACCATCATGGATTAAGAACATTCGCTGTAAAAAGAAATGCTTCTCTTAACGCTTCATAATTTACACAAGTTTCCTGACATATATTACATCTTAGTTTTGCCATCGATCTTATCGCCATTTCAATGCTTGAAGTGTCTTTATTTCTCCTTCTTTTATAGAATTTTTAATCGTCTCTGGTGAAAAATCTGCGTTTTCGTATATATGCGGAAAAGGCTCATCACGAGTTACGTAAATTATATCTCTTATTTCAGCCCCGTGTTCTTGCTTGTATTTTTTATATTTGCGACGAATTCCCTTAAGCTGTTGTGACTCTACGTTTATCCGGTCTATATTATTCTCTAATAATTGGTAGAGCTCTTGAATGTAATCCAAATATCGGGTTATTACTTTAGACATTTGTATGTTATGCTCAGTTTTATCAGAAAATATTATGTCTCTGGCTCTATGATAAATTTCCGGCAAGTTTTTTGGTAGTGCATTAACTCTTTTTGGATAATTTTCCACTATACATACTCGTTTATCTTTCACTGGAGATGCATCAATAGCTTCTCTTAATGGGGTGTTACTCAGCAAACCCCCATCCCATGCATATATTCCATCTTCTACCTCAACCCAAGGAAAGTTATACAACGGATAAGCAGATGTTGCAAGGATATGTTTTGGTGTTATCTGTTTCTTAAGGCTATCAAACGTGAGTGGTTCAGCAGTTAGAATATTTACTGCAGTTAAGATTAAACGTGCATTAGAATTTCCATTGGGTTTTAGTTTATTGTAATCAATATACTTTTCTAAAGTTTTTACTAAAGGTGAATGATCATACATATAGGTCCAATTTTGTGGAGCAAAATATTCTGGGTCAGTTAGAGCAGTTTCTTGTCTCCACCTGGGTATAAACATTTTATTATTTCCAAAAATAGCCGAGCTATAGAAAGATCTTAGCTGTTTTATTTTTATAGCGTGTTCACCTGCATTCATTGTTGAAGAAGAATAATTTTTTGGTTCTAATGAGTCTGTTGCTAAATTGTAGTAATAACCAGACGGTAATAGCATCTCTTCTACAAACTTGAGTAGAGAAGGAAGAGCAGCAGTATGCAAATCCACAAAACTTTCAGATAATTCTAACCAGAATTGTTCTAGCGCTTCCTCTGGATGCTTTTCATCCTTGCTACCAGCTATAATCGCAGCATTTATTCCGCCGATGGATGTCCCTGCTATCATATCAAGCTGAATGTTGTTATTTGCCAGCGCTTTGAATACACCACAACCAAATGCTCCTAAAGACCCACCACCTTGAAGTATTAGCACATTTTCAAGTGTACTGTCGTCGGCAGGTGATGAACGTGATGATGATATAGTCTTATTACTAAAATTATCTTTGGTTATTTTTGAACTATCACCCTGGCTTTTTGTTTTCATTTTTTCATTCCCATCTCTTTATGCATTTATGTAGTATAGCATGTATTTTCTTACTCCACATGATGATCGTGAATCAATTGGTCATAGAACCTGGCAGATTTTATGTTTACAAACTCAAGCATTCCGTACCTAGATAATTCACGACCAAATCCACTATTCTTTATACCACCAAAGGGGACGCGAGGATCTGAAACTACCACACTATTGACAGTTACTATCCCAGATTCTACCATTGATGATAGTCTTTCTGCCTTTTCTAAATCCTGAGTCCAGATACTAGCGCCTAGACCAAATTTAGAATCGTTGG
>JBPCNB010000231.1:0-2495 GCA_051001675.1 Nitrososphaeraceae archaeon
GTTCTATGAACCGGAAGTATTATTACCGGTGTTTGAAGTTTGTGTATTGTTATTGACAGTAGTATTTCCTACGATGTTGCTTGTATTCGTTGCTATAACTTCTTTTGATTTTGAATCAGCAGAAACACTATTGGTATCATTACCTGTACTATCATCAGCGATTGGTGCAACAACAGTCAACTTTGATGTCATATAAGGATGAACTTGACAATAATATGCTACTTCATCTCCTTCTTTTGCCCCTGTGAGTTGCAGTGGAGATGATTCTTCTCCCCCATTTATTATACTCGTATCAAACATCTTACCAGAGTTCGGGTCTTCCGCTCCAGTACCTGATGTTGATGTATGTGGGACTGTATCCTCATTCATCCAAATAATATTTTCATCTAATGGAACTTCCGCATCATCTGGTTCATAATCAGGATTTCCTTGAACAGAAGACCCTGTGAGAATAGTGATTGTTGTCCCTCCAGCAGTCGTTTCCCCTGCTCTGCCTGCACTTTCCTGGGAAGGGTCATTAGTGGTAGTGGTGGTATTACTATTTGTGGTGCTTGCCTCTTGGCTCTGATTTGCATTTCTTAAAGAAGGAGGTGTCTGAAGTACTGCGGGATCTTCTATCATTTCTGTAACTGGAAGGCCGAAGATTTCTCTCAATGTTCTTTGTTGATTAGCTAAAACGTCTTCAGAAAATGTTGGGCCAATGTAACCAAACCATGCCCAAAGGATTATAACAGCAGCCAAGGATAAACCCATGACGAGGATGGACCAAGCAACGCCGGTGAGGTTCTGATATCCACTTTGTCCCTCTTTCTCATGATGCGCACACATATTGTGTCAGATAGATAGACGTAGTGTCAATGCTTTTAAAAATATTTGTATTCTACCAGCGCATTATTAATCTGACCCATTTATCCATGCCTTACTTCACCACATTATATTCTATAACAGCCGATATCTGTTCGATATTCCTGTCGTGATTCTAAAATCAAGCACTTTTAATGGCGTCGACACCAATTATGACTGTTTAACGTCGGATAAAACTAAAATCTCATCTTTGCCTAACCAAAATTTCCTGTATGTTCAATACCTTAATCGTAAGTGAACGTACGAATCCCGTAACGTCCTTGAAGCTGTTAAGTATGTACGCAATTTCATAAGGGATATGAGTTTGAGTTTGTAGTACCACGTTACAAGTTGCACTTGCAACAAGAGAGTAGCAAATACCATAATCCGTTCTTCTGCGATTTAAGAATTTATACTACCCCTGTGATGAGTATAAAGGTGTGGGTTTTTGCGTACATCTGATATCTAAGCTTGGATGTCGAGTTATAACTCGTCAAAAGACAAGATGTCTTACCGGGTAGGCGATGATTCCACACGAGAATCATGTGACATCTTGGTGGTATCCAATCTAGCATCGTGTGTCACGTGATTTCCTTCCTTTAGTCGCAGTCGACCACTTTCGGTTAATGCATATTTAAACGGTTTAGATTTTGTGTTTCTGCTAATGAACCTATATTCATATAATCTCTTCATCAAACGTGAAGTGTGCTCCCTTGACCTTCCAATAGCTTGCTGAACTTCCCGAGAAGTCATAGAACTTTCATTCAATAGTTTCAATACGTATTCGGTAGTTCCGTTCTGTGTATCATAGGAATTAGGGATATCATCAATCTCTCTTAGTGGTTCTACTTTTTTAAAGCTGTGATATGTATAGAATGATGGTTGTGACTGGTCTTGTGATATATCACTGGCAGCCATTGATGGTTTATCTGGTGCTGGACGCAACTGCTGAGCAATAGCATGGTTATGGCCTCTCGATTCCATCATATCTAGTCGAACCCGGAGATCCGCAATAGCGTTCTCATATTTTTCCAGTTTCCTCGTATATTCGGAAACGATTACTTTGATTACTGTTGTATTATCACGCTTTCTCGGTAGAATTTCCCTGATTCTCCTATAAGTTAATCCAAATGCTAACCCGACACTCAATGGAATAAGAATAGATGTCAAAATTTGCATGAACGATGGGGCAGAGTCGAGTGACATCACGTGTTACATCTGAAAGCCGTGATTTATTCTTATTGACAAAAAATATTTTACACTTTACACATGGTATCAATAAGCTTTTGGACCACTAATGCTACATCCTGGTCCATCCTGTCCCCGGAAAAATCACTAGGCCCAGATGCTTGTGACATCACATCCAACTGCGTTGCGATCCTCTCTAGTGCGATCATTGCTTGGTTATCTAATGCTCCGCATAATCTAAGGAGTAAAATTGAATATAGAGCTGCTTTAATTTTTAGCCTACATTGCTTTAATTGCCTATAGTACGCTCCGCGCGAGATGTTTTCTACCGTAGAATGGCTTGTTACTCTTTTATAGATTATTGATATCTGCCGGTCAGTAATCAAGGATTTCTTGATAATTTCTCTATAGAATGCGTTAGAATTTGAATTCGACTGGTTCACCGCAGCCATACAGATAAGTAT
>JBPCNB010000232.1:0-3784 GCA_051001675.1 Nitrososphaeraceae archaeon
TGCAACCTTATTTCCTTCGATAATGATATCATCAAACGTGATTATTATATCAGGAAATGCTTTCCACAGGAGATAAATGAACTGTTTAAAACCTTCCTTGTTGGCTGGAAGATTTGGAGGGAAACCATGAATCATCAACGAGTCATCATAAAAATCAAAGTAAGATGAATCTCTATTCTGCGGATTGTTAAATGTGTCTGCCAATTTTCGCACAACTTCTTTTAAAGGCTCAACTGAAGTCATTATTGAAATAGAAATGGCTTTATTAAATAAGTCTTTTCCCATATATCACAAATGTCGAGAAATGCTGAAACTAATAGGATTTACCGATATTTTTGACAATGGCAGGGTTAGACTTATCCTATGGAATGGAATTATATTCTATTTCATAGGTATGGGATATTTGGAAACTGGATTAATTAATTAAATAACCAACTAATTCCTAATTAAATAACTAAGATCAACATATACAGATCCAAAATCAAAAATTAAAAATACGTCGAATGATAATCAAACATGCAGCATAACAATTACAGTATTCACAAACAACTATCGTCATTCTAGATATGGATTCTTCTTTAATCGTAAGCCTTTATCTTCTGGTAGGTTAAACATTTCGTTATGACTCAGCAGCGTTATATTTATGTATTTTATTTCCTTATAGCAGGCTATACCTATTACTCTACACGATGTAATTTTGTCTCTAGTTCCTCATTCAACCAGTCCTGAACCCACTTTATTCTAATAGGCTGGAAGACTTCTACCTTCTTTACGCCTTTAATTGATTGTATCTTTTTTATTATTGACTCAATATCGAAATCATTTTCGATATGAAAGTTGATTATTATTCTGTCTTCAAAACTGAATGATGGTAATCTTAAAACATAATCATTTAATTCAGAATAAGTAATCTGCTTCATGACATTCCTACTCCAATTTGTATCTGTTTTGAGTATTATGGAAAAATAGTTGTAACCTTTCATCTTTGATGGATTGTGAATGATACTAAAATTTACGATGATATGATTGCTTTGCAATTTTTCTATTCTTCTGATAACAGTTCTTTGTGAAGCAGAAACTTTCTGTGCAATATCAAGATATTTCATTCTTGGATCTTTGAGTAAACATTTCATGATTTTGAGGTCTATTTTAAGTATTTTAAATTTCTTCGATATCTCTGATAAATGCTCACCAAGGAAAATATCAAGAATCGAAACACTGCTTCCCAAACTATCTATCAAGTTCTCTTGAATAAAATCAACAAGATTATGAATATGAGAATGGCTCAACTCATTTTGTTTTATAGCCATACCGAGAGCAGAGATTCCACCTATTGTGTAAATGTGCATATAGACATTTCCCCACTTTCTCAAATAATTGGTTATTTTTTGGTCGACATCATTGTTATCCTTATCATTATGTTTTAATAAAACGGTGAGAACTTTTCCATAGCCTAAAAAAGAATAATTCAAGACAGTTGTAAATTGATCTATTACTTTACTTGAAATTAGATTATTTACCCTTTTTTTGGCTGTATTGGTGCTTATGTTAAGAGTTTGTCCTATGCTGCGATAAGAGGTTCTACAATTATTTACCAGTATTTTCAGAATTTGTAAGTCTTTGCTGTCTATTCTCAGGTCTGGCAAATATTATGTATACACATTATTATAGGGTAAGGCAACATAAAAAAGTGTCCATAATGTGCAGTTTGATTTGCACCAGGCCTTAATCCAATACAATCTAGATTATCGTTATGAAATATCGTAAAATAGAACAGGAAATAATATCATCAGACGGCAACGACAACAAGACATTTCGGTTGCAGAGTGAAACAAATGTTCTGACATCCGAGTTCAAAGAGGGGAGATAGGCGTGAACAAAACAACTACTACAGTGGTCACAATTTTGGCAGTCATAGGAGGATTATCGGCCTTATTTGTCATTTATGAATTGCTTGACGATTCTGATAATGATAATGGTCAGTAGTTTGTTCTCCCACAAGTTGAGGGTATACTGCTTGTAGCAGATGGCGACAGATTTAACAGCACAAATCCAGATATTCGATTGCCAGCCAACACCACAGAAGACTTGATAATGTTTAACAAGGACTCTGATGAGCACGACTTTGTCGTCAATGACCTGAACGTAAAGTCCAAAATCCTGAACGAGGGGGAGAACTTCAAGACTACCTTAGTGGCAAATAAACTTGGTGCCTATGAATATCATTGTTCACTCCATCCAGATGTCATGCGCGGCAAGATAATCGTGTGGGCTTAGCGAAATGAAGGCAGACAATATAACAATTCTCATAACTGGTAGCACTGGGAATATTGGTAGTGAAATACTAAAGCAACTTTCAAACTCTACCTCTGATCTAAAACTTAGAGGAGCAGTTCATTCAGGAGATGCTAGCATCAATAATAGTAAGGATAAGCGGAGAGTGCAGCAAGTGGTGATGGATTTTGATAGACCACAGACTATTGTGGAGGGTTTGAAAAACGTCGATGAATTATTCGTTCTTACTCCAACCCATCCTAAAATGGTAGAGTTCACATCGAATCTAGTAAATGGTGCAAAGAAAGCGGAAGGAAAAGGGGTCAAACACATAGTGAAATTATCTCATATAAGAGCAGACGTTCAACCTGAAATAACTATCACTAATCTACACAGACAAGCAGAAAAGGTTATTGAGGAATCTGGAATCCCATACACGTTCTTACGCCCAAATTTCTTCATGCAGAACTTTATCAACTACTATAGTATAATGATAAAAAAACAGAATACTTTTAGTCTATCAGCCGGAGATGGTAAAGTTAGTTTCACTGATATTCGAGATATTGGGTCTGTAGCCGCAAGTGTTCTTACAGAAGACAATGAAGAACACATGGGCAAATCATATGATATTACAGGTCCAGAATCCTTAACTTATTCAGAGACGGCTGACATTCTTTCGCCTGAAGTGGGTAAGAAAATACGCTACATAGATATATCAGAGGACCATGTGCGTCAACTAACTAAAGATATGGGTATGAGTGATTGGCATACTAATGTCTTGGTAGAATTGCTCAGAATTACAAGGGACGGATTTTTATATGAGGTGTCCTCAGCGGTCGAAAAGGTGACAGAAAGAAAGTCAATATCATTCTCGCGGTTCGCCAAAGATTATGCTGCTGTTTTCAGATAAAATTTAGTCATTGCTAAGGGGCTTGATCAAGATTATTTGATAATCTTCCTGACGAGAAAATTGACAAAACTGCTCAAGAGTATGTGGATAATGACCCAAGGGAGCAGATGAATATCTTTAGACAGGATTATAATCTTTCGAATTACATGGCAACACTTTGTGATTGGTTAAAGGTGTCAGGCTTTTCTTTCAGTCAAAACCGAACCGAATACGATGAAACAATTACAATCCTTTCCCGCTATATGACGAAGATTCGGACTGCCTGTAAGATAGCGTTAGAGACAACTTCAGACTTTATCATATCATTAATCTTTCTGGACCATTAGCAAATCATGTAGCTTTTGAATTCATACCTATTTCCTTTCTACTGATGTAATATTTATTCGGATTAGCTGCGTACTATAAAAAATGCTTGCTTGCTTAGGATTCAAGCACATAAAGGAAAATGACCTTGTTATGGTGCTGCCTACCGTCAGCGCAAGACTTCAGCATCAGCTCATCGACTAATCATTCCTCCATCAACTAACAATGTGTGACCTAAAACAAAAGATGCTTTGTCAGATAATAACCAAACTACTGCATTAGCAATCTCTTCAGGAT
>JBPCNB010000233.1:0-1140 GCA_051001675.1 Nitrososphaeraceae archaeon
ATGGAATGTGATATTGACGAGACAGTACCGAATAAGCTAAAAGAAAGATTCAGTCGAGAAGCAGCGGTGGAGGTTAGTCAAAGTTGATGTCTATGTCAAAAACCCCTAGTAAATATCTGAAGTGTCCTATTTGCTCTCAAACTCCTGATTATCCAAGGATACAAAATATATTATTTGATGCCATGACATACAGAGATAATAGACCATTTAACCCAGAGGATCCGATCATAGTATCCGAGACTGAGGTATATTGTTCGGCAGAATGTTACGCCGTTGCAGTTATTAGAGAGGAGGAAGAACACAATGTCTGAAGAAGTTGAAATATCTGTAGTCGTAAAGCTACCTAAAGGCCACTATCAAGTCGCTTCAGGAATCACAAGAATATACAACTATGCAAACTTTGACGAATATGTAAGCGAAACGGTTAGGGAAAATGTAGAAATGTTATTAGAAAGCACAGAACCTTTAGATGATTATATCTCTCGCAGTCTAACAGGTAAATCCTCACTTTACATACGTCGGATAAAAAAACAGTTTGGTCCCATAAACAAACAACTCAAGCAAATGGCAAAAGAGGAGGATGGTGACTAATGGAGAGGACAAAAAAAGGGGGCAACATAATCAAAGAACTTGGACCAATAGCAGAGATTGACGTTAAATTGCGATTACCAAAAGCATTTCTTGACTACATACATGAAGTAGCCATAAAGCAAGAGAAATGGAATAAAGACCTAGACGAGTTTTGCAGTGACGAAGCTACGCAATCAGTCATAGCTTATTTGGATTGCAGCGAAAGCGTAAGAACAAAAGATTATGTTATACCTAGAGACATAGCGTCATATAACAAACAGATATTCAATGCATACCTTTACAAGCAACGAAGGAACCGGGTTGGCAGCAGGCATGGATGAAGAACTAACTACCGAAGAACTCATGGACCTTCGCATTATTCTCATTCGCTTTACGTCAGACAAGGAAGCCCATAAGAAAATACCACGCTTAGAGAGTCGGGCGCCGAAACTGTTGGACAAGGTCGACCGCATGTACAAGTATAAACAGAAAGGGAACGAAGATCAGAGCTAAGCATTATAAACAACAAGACGACAGATCTCATTGGGAACAATATACAGTCATATGTTC
>JBPCNB010000234.1:0-9826 GCA_051001675.1 Nitrososphaeraceae archaeon
AATCTGGAATGCAAACATAATATATCCAGTAATTCTGCCCAAACGTCTGAATGGATAGAAGTTATTAGTATCTTTAGGCGTCATCTCATATTTTAGCTCTACTGCATTTTGTTTTGAAATTGGTAATATAATTAAATGTACTCCAACTATATCGTCCCATGGTACGTGAGGAAGTAAATCTTTATTGATAGCGATCATGGCAACTATCCTATTCAGCTGCCTCTTATCAGCGATAACAAAATAATCGTAGTCATCCTTATCTGTAAAGGGATCTGGCATAGTAAATGGATCAATGTGTATGTATTTCTTAAGACTGTCTCTGAATGAATCAGCCAATCCTGTCATTATAGCTATATCAGTTATAGTTAATTTTCGTACCTCTTCTAGAGCCGGAGGTTTTACTGATTTTAACACACATCCATATGACCACTATTGTTATATAATTTTACTTTGACAAGAAATATGCATGCTTTAGTGCTTCACATATTATATAAGCAAAGCATTATGCAAGATCGGTGTTTCAGAAGAGAATGTTAGAATTGCTGATCTAGATTTAAATAGAAAAAGAATTGCAGATACAATTGCAATAACCCTACAAGAAATGCCGGGGTACCCAAGCTAGGTAAGTCGTAGACCCTAAAAGGGGTCAGCCTCGAGATCTTATTAATGACGTGCCAGCTGATGTCCTTCGGGACTCGTGGGTTCGAGTCCCACCCCCGGCGCCTTGATATGATTTAAGCCATATGTTACCATCATCTATTGATAACACTACATGATCGAATAACATGATCGAATAACATGATCGAATAACATGATCGATACTACAGCTCTTCATAAATACCTCTTTTCCATTCATAGGATTGTTATGAAATATAGAAGTAGAACTGATATAACTGTATTAATTTTAGAAGCAGCCAATGGAGGAGCCACAAAGACAAGAATCATGTACAAATCATTCCTATCTTATGCACAATTGAAAGAATACCTTACAATGCTATTGGAAAATGAATTATTAGAATATGAAGAAACAAGACAGACCTTTAGAACTACAGAAAAAGGACTGCACCTATTGCAACTATACAACAGGATCGATAGCCTGATGCCTAATATTCGCACAGCATAAGCCAAAACCATATCTCCTTTTTTTCATTATTAAGAGGTTTAAGAAAGAGTAAAATCATTCTAAAATCTAAATACTATATTATAATGGGATTAGATCTAAAACCACTAGTCAAGTCATCACCAATTATGATATCTGAACTATCTGGTAAGGTGATAGCTGTGGATGCGTACAATACCATATACCAGTTTCTTGCAACAATTCGTGGTGCAACGGGTGAATTACTTACAAATAACAGTGGTGAAGTGACGAGTCATCTAAGCGGTCTATTCTATCGCAATGTCAATCTGCTGGCAGAAAATATTAAACTAATTTATATATTTGATGGTAAACCCAGCCCATTAAAGTCAAAAGAGATCGAGAGAAGAAGGCAAGTAAAACAGGACGCATTTATAAAATATCAGGAAGCAATAACAGCCGGCAGATTTGAGGATGCGCGTAAATATGGTCAGGCCACATCTGTTTTGACAGATATGATGGTAGAGGAATCAAAAATGATTCTTACTCTTCTTGGAATTCCCTATATTCAAGCTCCTTCTGAAGGAGAGGCTGCTGCTGCACAACTGACACAATCTAATATAGCCTTCGCTTGTGCAAGCCAAGACTATGATTCGCTGCTCTTTGGTGCTAAAAGACTAATCCGCAACCTTACTATTAGTGGAAAGAAAAAGGTTCCTAATAGAAATGAATATGTTGATATAGAGCCAGAAATTATTCAACAACAGCAACTTCTAAATGAAACTGGTTTGAATTTGGAGCAATTAGTAGATGTTGGAATTATGATAGGGACTGATTTTAATCCAGGCGGTATCCCACGTATCGGACCCAAAACTGCCTTGAAATTAGTTCAGGAATACAATAAACTAGAGAAAATAGAAAAAATTGAGGACTCTGTGGTAAATATACCTTATGAAGAAATACGAGAGATATTCTTAAAACAAGAGACACCAAAGGTTGATAACATTGAATTTAATGAGATCAACTACAATGCTCTCATTAATTTTTTATGTGTAGAAAAAAATTTTTCTGCAACTAGAGTAAATACGAGCTTAGACAAATTGAAAAAATCAATTACAAATAGAAATCAATCATTAGAGAGGTGGTTTAAGTAAGTACTAGATATCAATTTAATCCTCGCTTTTTCTTGTCCATATTCTTTTCAGCTCCAAACCTTTCCAGTTCGTATGTGTTGAGATCAACAAATTTTATGCCACTAGCTAAGATAGGATGAACCTCTTTTATCAGTCTGAACATTTCTTGACAAACTGTACGGTAATCAGGATGTCCCTGAGGAATAGTTCTAAGTTCAATCATATGACATGCTTCACGAAGGTTAATTTGCATAAAATAGGGATATTTATATGCAAAGTTAACCACATATTGAGCCTCTTCAGGCTTTTTCTTGACAATCATCTCATATACTTCATGAGATTTGTACATACAGTCCTTAAAATCTTTGAGAATATCTAGACCATATATTTCTGGAGGAATATCATAGCCATGTTTAGTAGAGAGGAGTTGCCTTTCCATAGTAAGGATTCTATGACGATGTAGATCTCGGAACATACCAAAATTTGTAAACAACTCAAAGGTATACTGTGTCATCTCAAAGGCTCTGCCTGGACGTTGCCGTCGATTATTACGGAATTTTGTAAATGTTTGAATTACTTCATGTCTCTCGTGTTCTGGAGCAGACTTAATGTAATGGATAATTTTTTCAAGAGAATGACCAACAGCGGAATCATACAAAATTGCAGAAGCAACTTTTACTTCTGCCTCAAAATTATCTTCATAATTCAGCAGTTTTACATTTTGTGGACTGCTGTCTATTTCAATACTTGTTAGAGATTGTTGGGCAATTACAGAAATCGCTTTTTTTGTATCTATGATATATCTCTGGAGAGACTGTCCATACTTGTCATTTGCTCTTTTTATAAATGCTGGAATAATTATATCTAGCTCTGCATAAAGTTGGCCTGCTAGCAATTTTATTTCGGCCAAGTCTGATGCAAACATTGTCGATAAAAGATATTCAAATGCTCTACCATTTCCTGTAATGCCTAGGTTCGTAAGTGTAGAGGCAGGCAATATGGAGCGAAGAACATCTAGTGTCTTGGCCTTGATAGTTGACTCATACACGCGTCTTGCAGATTCAATATCCGTACTAGAGTTCAGATTTCCATACAATACCTCTTGTTTTGATAAAGAATCGAAAAAGAGAAAATCTTCAATAGGCTTAATTTCTTTAATGAATTTTTGCATTGGTTGGATATTTTTGCTATATGTATCGAAGGCATAATCACATGTTTGAATATATTGATCAGCATATGGTGATGCCATGACCTTCTCTTCTCTGTGATACTTGTACCGACCGTTAACTTTTCGATCATATGCCACATAACGTGAAGACTTTTCAAGATATGACAATCCTATTCTATGGTCTTCAATTTTTTTGGCAGCAATATTTGAAATCCATTCTACAGCAACTTGTGCCTCTCCTAACTCAGCGACAGAATCGTCACCGTATTCCAATAATATTTTTTGGTAAAATTCTTCACCCCTCTTTGAATTATTAGCAAATTCATTGAGAAATATGCGCCTCATAGTCTTATCTGTCCTAGAATATCTAGACATCAATGCTCCTCTATCTACTTGCCTAGGAGTAGTTATGGCAAAAACAGCCCTATCAGAATTAGAAAAATGTGATTTAAGAATGGATTTTTCTTCGTCAGTAAAATTATCATGAAAATTGTTACTAATCTCTGAAGTCATAATAAAGGAACCTTATAATTACTGATAAAAACTTAAACAAAGACTAAAGACCTATTTGCTGGTATCAACATTTGCGTTATATATTTGTAGGTAAAATAGCTTCAAATCATCTTTACTGCTCTTATGACCTATGTATCAATGACAGACTAAAATCGCAAAATTACCTCACTAAATAACATAATTATTTTGACAACCCTACCATTATACGAACATATTTAACGCTTTACATGAGCGAATTCAAGCTCGAATTTATTGGAAAGCAGGTCAAGGATTTGTATGGTACTTTAATAGGAAAAGTAATGGGCATGGTAACAGACATCGATGGTTCAATTGAATCTATCAGTGTTGATTGTGGTACTTCTGGCCTGAAACAGTTAGCTTATGAACAACTACTAGTTCAAGGAGAATACGTGATTTATATTCCTAGATGGAGATTGGACGCACAGAAGTTATTAAGACAAAAAAGTCTTACTCTACAAAGGATAAAAGCTCTACAAGATATTGCCACAGAGAATGATTCAATGAAAGATGATGTTGAACTAGTTTATATGAAGTATGACAAAAGACTCCACGACCTTGAAGAGAACGCAAACAATCTTAATGGGAATTTGGAGTCAAGGTTAAAGGAATTAGAGGGAGAAAGTCATAGCATTAAAACAATACTATTTGATGCTAAATTGCAGTTTAGGAGTAATGAGATGACAGAAGAAATATATCAACAAATTAGCATCTATACCAGTGAATTATTGGAACACATTAATCTAGAAAAGGCTGAGATAAATAATGTGAGGACAAAGCTTTCACAACAGACGCTGGAGAACAACAACGTCTTACCGACAACACCTAACGCTAAACTAACAGAAAATCAGCAAAGTTCAGCTAATACTACTAAATCTACACAACGTCAAGAGGAATCTAATATAGAAAATGTAGCAGTTTCACAGGTTATGGCAACTGCTACTGTAGACAGTTCAGAGATTAAAGAAAAAAATACATCAGGCGTGGAAGAGAAGATAGCTGGAGAGGAGGAGGAAGGCAAGATTTCCAGTGGTGAAGGAGAAGAAAACTGGCTTAATCAAGTGATTCATAGTGAGTAAGTAAATGATAGCGACTGAATTGTGCCTTCATTATCTATTTTATCGGGATGAATGTGTATCAAATTTATAGAATTATCTTACTAAAAAATGTGTCAATATATTAAAATAAACAAATCCAGAGTATTTAAATCGTGAAATATAGAAGCAGAACAGAAATTGTAGCAATGATTTTAGAAGCAGCCAATGGAGGAGCCACAAAGACAAAAATCATGTACAAAGCTTTTCTTAGTTATGCACAATTGAGGGAATACCTTTCTGTTCTCATTGAGAACAATCTATTGGAGTATTTAGAAGGCTCTCAAACATACAAGACCACAGAGAAAGGCTTAAACTTCCTAAAGATGCATAGTGAAATAGACGAACTTCTACAAACCTCCTCAAAGCAAAAGTAGTTCCTTTTCCTATATTTTTCTAGATGTTATAAGACAGGCAAATATTGTTGATTGCAGGCATATGCAGTCTTGCTGCATATGCCTTCATTACTTATCGTATGACGACTTTCTATGATGATGAAATGTCACCTAATAGGGCAGAATTGTAGGTATGTACAATTATTCGAAAAGCTCCCTAATCCTTTAAATCATTCTATTGCTTTGTATTTACTCTCAACAGGAGGATCCTCAATTGTATTCCACAACATTGACAAAAGACATTGTTGGGGATAAAATAACATTAGCCTATTTTACAATATCGTAAAATGATGCTATCTTTACCTTATTGTTTAACAGAGTATCAATGTAAAATGATAGGTCTTGTAAGTTCTGAACATCGAGCTCCTGCTTGGCAAAGTTTGGTCTTCCATCGTTGTCTGTTTTTATAAAGCTGACCGTGACGGGATCACACGATAAAGGAAATAATCCGCTGCATGACAATTAAGACAGATAAAGAGGTTGATTGACTTAGTCCCGAGCCGCTAAAAAAGGAAGAAATTCTAAATCGAGGCTTGCAAAAGGTAATCCTATGGATAAGCAAAGCCTCCAGGGTCTTCGCTATCATACACATGATAAAGAACTTCTTTGATAGGATTCTTATTATTTAAGTTATTCATAGAAGAGTTTTTCATCCGCAGGCACTTTAAGATTCCTTGTATCTGACAGAATTAATTTTCCATGAGACAGTAATTTCGTTTATTTTGGCTGTATTAGTAGTTCTATTTGATCAATAGATTAACTATTGACGCATTTACCATATGTCGGGTAGTTTATAGCGTAATTTTCGTTTTTCTTAGAGTAGTAGTTCTTTCTTCTCTTTTTCTGTATAATAGAAGAAAACAAACAAGAAAGTTGCAGCCCAGACTTTTATTTACCAATTCTGTTTTTATCCCAATTTACTATTTCAACGAATGTAAGAAACTCATGGCAACTATGATGGACGGAATGAAAGAAAATATCCCAAAAAATATCACAAAAAATATTCCAAAAAAAACTAACCTAATAACAATTCCTCACATAACAAATATACCCGAAAAAACTAACCAAGAGGCGCTTCCAAGGCTTGACATAAAGCCCATCAAAAATTGGTCTTTATTCAAGTGGAGTATAGTCGCTGTAGTAAGCGGAATTTTTGGGTTTAGATTTTATCAGCAATTGTTTGTAATGGATCCCATAGCTGGGATTTATAGCTCGCTAGTGGCGTTCCTAATATTAACATCTTTGTTATTTACTCTGATAAGATATAAGGATCCTGCGTCTCTTTACTCAAGAAACAATGGCCCAATAAAGAACACACATCAGAAAGTAAGTATCATAATACCAGCACGAAACGAGCCGAAAATAATTAGAAATACTGTAAGGGCTTGTTTGGCATCAAGCTACTCCAATATTGAAATAATCTTAGTAAATGATGGATCAAGTGACGAAACAGGTGATGTTATGGACCTATTGCACAAGGAAAACCCAGGACAGGTAAAAGTTATTCATCTCTCCAAGAACATGGGAAAACGTGGGGCTATTCGAGAGGCAATGTTGCATGCGAAAATAGAAGGTAACATAATAATGTTGCATGACTCAGACAGCGTAGTAGAAAAGACAGCGATAGAGAAAATAATGAATGTTTTCAACGATCCAGATGTTGGAGCGGTTTCATGTCACGCACGCCCATTGAATGCAGGCAACAATATCCTTACCAAGATGCAGGACACATGGTATAATGGGTCTTATTATATCATGAAGGGTATGGAGAGCTCATTTGGCTCAGTGACCTGCTGCACTGGAGTTTTATCCGCATACAGAAAGGAAGCCATTATGCCATGCTTAGAAGCTTGGGCCAATGACAAATTTATGGGGGTAGAATTCAGGCCAGGAGACGATAGACACTTGACCAGTTATCTGATTGGAGGTAGCAAGCATTATTTGGGAAAGCAAAACAGAGTTTGGAAGACATACTACTGTGAAAGTGCCGTGGTCTTTACAGAGGTACCTTCGAATTTTAAGACTTTCATAAATCAGCAAATACGTTGGAAGAAGAGCTGGATAAGAGTATTCCTTTTTACAGCACCATTTTACTTTAAAAATCGATCTCCCATAGCTGCATCTTTTTACTATATTCAAATGCTGCTTTCAATTATAGCACCGGTGATTGCGATTAGGAACTTGGTCCTCTTGCCGCTTATGGGAAATTATCCATCAGCTATTGCGTATATTCTGGGTGTCTTATCCATTGGTCTTTTATATGCAATGGTCTTTAAAGCACGTAATCCCGGCTCTGGAAATAGGTGGGTATACAGACTGTTGATTTCATTACTCAGCCTATTCCTACTAAGTCCTTTATTGTATTATGCATTACTTAAAATTAAGGAAGGTAAAGCCTGGAATACTCGTTGAAAATTTTCTTGTTTCACAAAGCTGCTGTCCTCAGCTTCATGTAGGAATGCAGCGTGAATATCTACTAATCAAAACAATTGATACTCGTGCTGCACCTTAATTTATTTCATAAACTAAAAAGTATCGATATTTCATCAACGCACACACAACAACAAGCATAGACCCGCACCAAGACTACTATGGTAATACTAACGGATCAGTTCAGCAGTTTTAGTCTAGTGTTTTCTGAGTGTATATCTGTTGGCATAATAAAGACGGTGCCTCTCACTAATATCCTTCACGTTGCTTGAGTAAGGAAGAGGCTTTCAGTCACTTTATTGAAGAGTACTATCGATTATTGATTCTGCTTAATGTACAGGTAATTGGTGTTATTATCAAACTTCAAATTACTCATAGTTAGAACTCTGAATCCGTTATCTCGTAGATATTTCATTTCTCTCTCCAAGAGATCTATTGATGTTGTATAGCTAGAGTTGGTATCAGCAATATTATGGTATATTATTATCGGTATTCCGACTACAGTATTGATTGATTTATTGTACTCCTCCTGGCTATTAATCACCTTTACAAATTCGTCAAATATTCTTGTCTTATTATGTTGATACTCGTTGTCATAAAAGTTATGACTCCATGCTCTTATGGAATACCTGTTAGCAAAAGTAAGAGAACCATTATTCAAAAATGTTCTACAATCAGTTTGGCTGAGCTGCCATTTGTCACAGCGAAGGAACATAAGAGGTGAATTGCCGTTTCTTGCGAGTTCATAGTATCTCGCAATATTTTGTATCACAGTGGAATTGTTCCATCCTTCATTATAGGGAGTGGCCATAATAGTTGAGTTTATTCCGTGGCTGTCAAGACATCGTTTCGACTCACTTAGTTCATAGTTTAGGTCTTTTGCAGATAATTTGTTAAGATTTTTATGATTCATTGTGTGAGCTTCGATATCATGACCTGCCTGCTTTAGGGACTGTACATCGTCCCAACTCATTCTCAAGTTATCTTTTTCTATATAATTACATACGATGAAGAATGTACCCTTAAATCCATACTTGTCTAGTATCGGTTTGGCATTCTGATATTGACTTTCCCAGCCATCATCAAACGTTAAAATTGCTACCTTTTGATTGTTTTCTGTGATCGATCGATTATCGTATGGCATAGGGTTCTGAGCTAGTGACGTATTAGGTACATATGCTGTGCTAAAAACTATAATCAATACGATTGTAATTGGACCGAGAGAGAAATTTAGAAGCCCATCTTTCACGATTAATACAAGAACATGTACAACTATGCCTCCTAATTATTGTTTATCTCAAAGGGTTAAAGTAGATTTCAACTTATTAATTTCAAGAGTCAGAGGAATACTTGTGTAAAATATGACGTAAGACTATTCTTACAACCAGCAATGTCTAAAATATACTTACAATGATGAAAGCAAATCTAAGATCGCCGCTTGTGATCCGACACCGCTAAATTTAGATGTAATCTTATTTGGAATTAATTATAACTCTAACAATATTCCTCAATTTGGAATATTTCAAAAGCATTTTATAGGAAATTCAATGGTAGATATCCTGGACAGTAAAACTGATGGTACTGCGAAGGAGTACCCTGCAGGTGTCCTATGATCATGCCTTGTTTGAGATAACTTTGGGGCATGTAACACAGTTGTAAAAGATTGTTCACTTACTTATACCGAGGGTTTTCATGATTGATCGTCAAATTCATCTTTAAATTTTTCTCATTTAGAATATTACATAGCTCAACTTCAACAATTAAATTACATTAACGGCAACGATAGTGACCGTTAAATAACTGAGCATGGATAATTAAGTAATGTCTTTCTCTCAACAAGAACATATCCTCTTATGCTTATCATCAATTTATCAACACTTGTAGAAGTCCTGTAACACGAAAACAGTACATTATTTTATGACCTATCTTGGTCTTCTACTAGACGCTTATGATAAGCTACTTGACAAAGACCCCAAACATATTCAAATGAATGTGTG
>JBPCNB010000235.1:0-4157 GCA_051001675.1 Nitrososphaeraceae archaeon
CTACAGATAGTTCATCAACTAATGCATTCGTTGTACCATTTATCTCAGAAACTGTATTAGAGCCCATATTTGTGACGTAGATTGTGTTATTAATTGGATTGATTGCAATCCCTGTAGGATTTTTTCCTGGAAAATTGCCTACAACTATAGAACCTACTAAAGAGTTGCTTGTTCCATTTATTATCGATAAAGTATTTGACAATGTATTGGCAACATAGACTAGTCCATTGGCAGGATTGTAAACAATAGCCTGAGGATTTTTACCTACAGGTATGTTTGCTACTATGGTATTCGTTGTACCATTTATCACAGAAACCGTTCCTGTTGTATTGAATTGACCATAGTTAGAGACATAAATCAAGTCATTATCTGAATTTAGGGTAACTCCATATGGTGCTGAAAAGCCAGTAATTGTTTCTATTACTGGCAATGGCTGTGTTGGTTGAGGAGGTATGGGAGAGGGAGGTGTAATATTTTCATTTGTTATTATACATGCCTTAGCCTCTCCTGCACGAACAATTCCTTCACAACCTTCTGAATAATCCGCTGTATATCCATTTGGTCCGTCTGCTGTGACACTATATCTACCTTGATCTAGGTTGACAATTACACCTTCTCCTGACTTTCCTGGAAATGATCTCGGTAAAGGATCATTGCCACGTACCGTAATGGTAAATGCAGATGGTTTTACAGTAAGCTCAGAACCATCATTCTCATTGTCAATAACATTGTTTATGACTATCAGCTGAGCAGATTTGTCTGTAGGTTGAAATACATTAGTGATTGTGCATTGTTTTGTTTCACCAGCATTTAAACTACCAGAGCAGTCACCAGATTTACTTGAAGTATAACCAGGTAAGATGTTTTCAGTAATGGAATATCTGCCGGGTTTCAAAGTCACACTAGTACCAGAGGGGCTTCCATCAAAAGAAGATGGAGTTGGATTATTGCCATTGACTGTTATGGTAAAATCCGATGGCTTCTTATCCCCTCCACCTTCATTGATGACCTTCTTGGTTACAATTATCATGCCGGTTGCAATAGGAGGAGGCGATATCGAATAAGTATTAGTGATAGTACATTCTTTCCTCTCGCCTTGTCTTATATTACCTGAGCATTCTTTAGAAAATGTAGAATTATAATTAGTAGTAGGTCCGGATTCAGTAACCTTGTATTTACCACCAAACAATTGAATGGTAGTGCCGGAGGGGCTTCCATCAAACGAAGATGGAGTTGGATTATTGCCATCGACTGTTATGGTAAAGTCCGATGGCTCAGCTTCACCACCCCCTTCGTTAACTACTTGTTTAGTAACTAATAATGTTCCAACTTGTGGTGCACTATTAGGGGTTCCATTTGATGGTGTAACAAGAGGCGGGAGAGAGAATTGGGATGTTGATGATTGATTTATATCAGCTACGTCTTTGGTTTTTCTATGTTCTTTTACTCCAGATAGAGGTGATGATAATAGGGATGATGTATCTTCGCTATTATTAGATGTTGCATACGAATGTACTAAACTAGGCAAAACTAAGATTGTAAGGGTAACTAAGAGGAGAAAACTTGATACAGGTATTGAGGCTAGTTCTGACAACATCATGGTTGATTTTACTATTTTAGAACCATAGGCTGCACTATTTTTCTTTTTCCTTGATATTCTATGTCATGACACTGGACCTTGCTAACTTGTCTTTAACGAAGAGAGCTAAATAATAAGGAGAAAAATAGAGTAAACGAATTACAAGAAAATGAAGAAAATGACTACTATTTCTAGTTTAGAATTGGAATTCAGTCCTGGTTATTAGTCTTAATATGCACAAGCAGTCACTAAATAAGCCAATATCTAGAAATAATAAAATCTGAAGTGGAGTTAGATGTAATAGTTGAAAATAGTAATCAATTTCAGATAAATGCACTTGGATGAATTATTTTCCTACCTTTTTTGCACATTTGTCACAGTATTTTTCTATTATGGTAGCTCCATCTACGTCGAATAATGCTTCCTGAGTAGCCATGTTACCGCAATCAACGCAGAATTTTGCTTTTCCACCAACATCAACAAATGATCTTAGCAAAGAAAAGGTTTTTTCCATTCTATTGTTTCACACCCCTGCAACCATTCTATTAATCGCAATTACTGGATATATTACTCCTATGGTATTAGCAGCAACTATGAATTCTAAATTTTTACTCATAATTCTATATAGTTGTTCGAGTATAAGAAGTTGAACCTTAAGCGCAAGTTATGGGTTCGCATCTAGGCTCACCTATTTCAGGTTTCTTCCTTTACCATCTACTCTAGCTAATATGTATTTTATATGCAATATATACAAATTTCATATATTGAAAATCTGCATTGGTTAGAATGATCTATATGAATAAAAGAATTAGTATGGAAGGACAGTTTTTTTCTCAGTTCGGTGAGGATAAGTGGATTGTAGATAACCTTCATTATCCTTTAAGCGGAGTATTTGTAGACGTTGGTGCAAGCGACGGCATTTCTGGTAACAATACTTATTTTTTTGAAAAGATAGGATGGCAAGGCTTATGTATAGATGCTGATCCCAGTCACCATGCTTCTCTAAAGGCGAATAGAAGATTAGTTGAAACCTATGCAGTATCGTCTGCAAGAGGCGAAGTAGAATTCTATCGACATAACACTGAATCAACATGGTCAGGGATACATCGGAGAGGAGAAGATTATACTCCAGTAAATGTACAGTCTCGTAGATTAGAGGATCTTCTGGTGTTACACGATATACACAAAATAGATTTGTTGGATATCGATGTGGAGGGTTCTGAGATAGATGTTTGGAACTCCTTTGACCCGGAACTATATCGCCCTGAGGTTGTAATCATCGAATACTCTGATAGCCGCCAATGTTGTAATAAAAATGAGATAATATCCATGATTACAGAATATCCATATAATCTAGTATATACAACACCGGCAAATCTAATCTTTGTTCGCACGCCATTAGGTTGGGTTCATGGTAAGGATTAGTAATAAAATTGAAAAACCTGCTTATTCTCCGTCATGGCTAAATCCAGTCTCATAGGTCAAACTTACCAGACCATGATAGACCGTTGGATGAACTGGCCAAGCAGAATGCATTACGTATGAGAAGGCTACTCAGAGACGGTATTTTATAAAGAGACAAAATGAGACAAGAGCCAATCTCTCAGATTAAACTATTGCTTTAAGGAATATGCTATCCTATGGATATTGAACGACTCCAAGTACTGTCTTACATTGTTTACATGAAAGTAACTGGCAGGTCACATTAGGTAGTTTGAGTTCTTCTGTATCGTAGCCTTCTGGACCTATGTCAGATTCACATTTGGGGCATTTAGCCATATCCTTTGCTCTTTTCTCGATTATAAAACTCTTCCAACCATCTAGGTCATGAGACATATCGGGTTTGTGTTTCATTTCATAAAGGCTGCGTTGCAATAACATCATGTATTTTCACTGATTGACCTGTCCAAAGTGCTTAGTGTTTACACGGGTTAAGAAGTCCTCTTCTAGTATGTCAGTCACAATAAGAGGTTCATTTCTATCCAGCCTCAAGTATGTTAGGGTCCATCCCGTAACGCTTGTCAAGACTGATATACTGTTACTCAACAGCAACTGTTTTTACGGTCAATCTTTATGATTATCAGATATTTGTATCCACTTCGTTTGATACGTTAAGAAGAACTCGTTTCGTCTTGCTTATCACTTATTGTTTGTTCCACTGCCATTATCCGTTCATTCTAGTTGATCAGGACGATTCCACAATTGTCACCAAATGCAGGTATTGTCATTTCTTATGCATCTCCCTAAAGCCCCAAAGACACTCTAACTCATAAAATGATGCATATTGTTATTAAATTAGAGAACCTTCAAGGTTTACGAGGTGCTTAGAGCTAATGAATGAGTCTATTCCCCCGAGATACAACCATCCTTGTATTTGCTTTAATGTTGACTACCCATTGGGGATATCCTATAACTCTTCTTAACACTGATGTACAACCATATCCCTATAGCGATTAATACTCGATGCTTAAAGCTCTATACATGGAGCAGGCAATTATACAGTCTAAACAGATTACAGTGGATTATCCAAGAACAAGTGCTGGTTTTCAATGTTTTGTATGTGGAACAAGATTTGGTT
>JBPCNB010000236.1:0-6091 GCA_051001675.1 Nitrososphaeraceae archaeon
ACTCACAACAAAGTGAACATGAGGGTCAGAATGTAGATGTGAATGGGAACAAGAATAGTATCAATAGTAATACGAGTGATAATAGTGATAATATTCCAATCTTTCAGATGGGAAATGATGATATGCAAACGTTGAAAGCGACTTCAGACCCAGATATTGATAAGGAAAAGCTCGCCAGAGCGCCCAAGAACTCTTATTGGAATGTAAAATACACACAAAGCATACGAGGAACTATTGGAGTGCCAACTAGACTTCCAGAACTTCTAAAGCAACAAGTTAGGTGGAAAAAGAGTTTCATTCGCAGTCTCATCACAACCGGAGGGACTTACTGGAAACGTCCATTCTGGATAGCTTTGTTGTATTATTTACAAACCGTCATGAAATTTGTTCGCCCTTATATCTTGTTTCATGCGGTAATTATGCTTCCATTGGCGGGTGACCTTACGTCGCCGGCACTCTGGTTTTTAGGAATTATGTTTACAGGTATGATTTATGCTGTAGACTTTAGATTACGCAACCCTGGAGATCCTCTTTGGTTGTATCGACCGATATTTACTATCCTTACGACCTTTGTATATTCATGGCTCCTTCCTTATGCCGCGGTAACCATTAAAAACAAGGCATGGAGATGAAACAATGCTATTATAGGATCCACTTCAAACGTCTAAAGGAAACACGATAGCAGATAAGGATGCAACATCCATGGGTAAAAAACCAATAGAAAAAAAAATCAAAAAACGAAGATGGGATGCTGTGCTTATTGGAACAGCCATGTGCATAGCTTTCGCTGTGATACTCATGAGATTCACCGGCTACTGGCCTTGTGATATCATAAGCAGTTTAAACATTGAAAATATAATTTCTTGCAGCAGGTCTCCCCAGGAGAACCTAATAACAATATATACGTCTATTCAGCAAGGCGCGGCTTCGGTAGCCAATTTGACTCGGTAACGACGTGACTACTCTGATCCCACTCATCATTTCTTATTACAATCTCTTCATAATAACGGACCACTGTAATCTCTGATATTTTAGGTGGCTTGATTTCGACTCCTTGGAGCATATCTAGTATCATTGCTGGGAAGTTGGCACCAGCCAGCGTCGAAAAAATTGTACCGCCCCCAAGTCTTGAATTTATTTCTACAAGTTGAAGTTGCTCATCAGATGATTGCTTCATTTGGATGCAGCAAGGACCCCTAATCCCTGCATCTTGTGCAATGTTCCTGCAGCTGATCTCCAAGTCCGCATCTCGTACAATTCTTCCCTTCGTTGATATGCCAGCCTTAGTCTGTAGTCGAATCCTGGGTACTGCAAGTAGAGGTTTCTTGTTCATATCACTCAGCACATCGACAGTATATTCGACTCCAGGAAGATACTCCTGAAATATAGTATTTCCAAAATTAGAAACAACATAACTGAGGTCAGCCTCGTTATTTATCTTGATTATGTCCCGACTGCCCTTCCCGAATCTAGGCTTTGCGATAACTGGGAATGACTTGATTCTGTCCGGGTCCGCGGTCGTAAATGGAAGACTGTATTTCGCAGACATTTTCTTGTAAGTTAGCATTTTATCTCGGCAAATTTCTAAAGCGGCTCTGTCGCTTACCACTGCGGTTGCCCCAATCTTTGCTAATGCCTCACGGTTTTCGCTATAAGGGTAAATATCATAACCCGAGCTGGGCATCAAAACTTGTACGCGGTGTTTCTTTACAATCTCGTAGAGTCTCTTGACATAGTAATGAGCATCAGCCTCCGGCAATATTTCATTTACGTCAGCCATGAAAAAACCTGGGGATAACGACGTTGAGTCAGTCGCCACTATTTTACCTGAGAAGTTGGCCATCCTCAAGGATTTGATGGTATTAATTCCTGCAGGTGCAGCAGCGCCGGGAACCAGTACAACTCGATACTCTGAGAAACTAGAATTCAACCAAAGATACTTATCTTGAGTATATAGGATTATAATTTATAAGTATCGCTATATTGTTCTATTTTTAGTCCAATCATTATCATTTATATTTTTCCTTAACAATATACCTAGGACCAAAAGTGCTGGATATTAGAGAGGATTATCATGTACATTCTAGCTACAATGACCACTCGTCTCCTGATTTGACAATAAAAAATGCCCTGGAAAAGGCAGCTCAGATAGGAATGAAGACGTTGGCTTTTACAGAACATGTGAGAAGGTCATCTGCATGGGTACCCACCTATGTACAAGAAATAAATGAGCTTGGCCAAAATTCAAAGATTAAGATCATAACTGGATTTGAAGCAAAGATCTTGTCTGATGGATCTATAGATTGCTTAGAGGAATACAGCAAAAGATACATGATTATAGCTAGTTTCCATACGGCCTACGCGGATAAAAGAATATGGATAAATGCATTAACAAAAGCAATTGAAAATCCTCATGTCGATATAATAGGGCATCTCGCCCCAGAACCAGCTTTCAGTATTGACACTCAGGAAATCGAGTTTTTTGCATCCAAGATAGTCGAAAATGAAAAGAGAGTAGAAATCAACGCCAAGTACCATAGGCCACCTGCTAACTGGATACTTATTTTCAAAGACAAAGGGGTGAAATTCCAGCTAGGAAGTGATGCGCATTCAGTTTCAGAGATTGGACGATTTGAAAAAATTAGTGATCTCATATCCCTTGTTAAAGAATGAACAAGAGTTATCACCAATGAAAATGGCCTTAATTTTCTCGTGGGCATCTTCTCATATTTTACCAGCGGTAAGGTATCACCTGTGTTATCAGCCGTAACATTACAATCTCAACTTAAGGTTGATTAATATGATAATGTGTAGTTATACATTATATGAGAAATAAGTTATTTATTAAAACTAGGAATTCCTTAAGAAGAATAAAGTAGTTTGATTTTTTGTAAAGTAAGAATATGTGTCCTGATTTAAATACAAGGTGAAATTGAATACGCTGGTGGGAAATTCAACAACAAAAGAAGAGCAAGTACCTCTTCAAGTAAGTTCGCTATTTGCTAAATACAAGAGCATTGAAAGTCCCACAGTATCTGAGTATATTTCGTCTATTCCTGACAACTTTTCCGAAGCATTGAATATTCTGCTATCTCCATCGTTCTCCGCAAACTTTTCTTCCACAGATTATACCCTTTCAAACCGAAAACGACTTGGACAATATATTAGAGAATTCCACTCTCAGGCAGGCACATTAAGCGCAGCTGTCAACGATTCTATAACTTTGCTTGGCGATCATTTTTCAAAAATTCTAGTATCTATCCACCAACCTAACCTTTTTGCGTACAGCGGTATCTACAAGAAGATAATACTACTCGAAGCCCTCAGAAGCATAGCTGAATCTAAAAACCCTAACTCCAAATTGATCAATCTCTTTCTTATCGTAGACCACGATTTTTTGGATGATTTGTGGATACGTATGGCACAGCTCCCAAGTATCAGACATAAAGCGGGAATTTTCGAAATTAGAACTCTTGTCAACAAATCCAAGAGATGGCAGATGGTATGCAATACTCCGCCTCCACCCAGAAGTATACTCGAATCCTGGAGAAAGCAAATAAAACTGTGGATAAAGAATGCATCGACAAACAAGTTCGATAAAACCTTTCTGCTACGGAATTTTGATGAATTATGGGCAGTTGTAGAAGAGGCATATTCTAGATCGAAAACTTATGCAGACTTTAATGCCTTTTTCCTTTCCAAAGTGGTAAGCGGAATCTGGGGCTACAAGACATTATTCGTTAGGCTCTCTGATATTTCACCTGTCTTCGACAATGGTTATGAATTTTTGCTTTCCCATTACAATACATACTCAGCTGCAGTGGAGAAGGCTGAAAAGTTTTTTCTTCAACGTAATGTAAACACAGGAGTTAGTTCCACAGCTTATCTCAACGCACCGGTTTGGATTCACTGCAAATGTGGAAGCAAAGCCTCAGCAAAGGTAAGTAAGGAAAATCAAGACTTTTTGGTTAGAGGAAAGTGCATGTCGTGTAAAAACGACCTGCAGATAGAATTTAGAGAGGCCGGACAATTCAAGTTATCTGAAGAAGTAGTACATAAAATTTCTCCCCGTGCTATTCCCATCTTGCTTTTGCTTTCTCGAGAACTTGGGATTGGTTGCTATGCTTCAGGTACCGGAGGTAGCACGGGATACTCGATTTTAGGCAGCCTTATTTTTAAAGAACTTTCAATCAAGATGCCGTTAACTGTCGCATGGCCTTCTGAGGATGTGTATGTTGGACTTGGACAATCAGAGGCATTGGAGCATTTGCAGCTAAAACAAGTAGATGATGTCCTTGACTATATGCAGGAATTAAGAATAGAAGACTCAGCACAGAGTATGAAAATAAGGCCACTGTTAATGGAAAGAGATCGATTGATACGCCAGGGAAAATCAATAGATGGGGTTCTTTCAGAATTAATTTTATTAAAGGAAGAACAAAGAAAGATACATAGAATGATCAAGGTGGTAGAGAAGGTTAAGAATTGTCTGCATGTCAAGCCATGCATGATAGATTACGGTGTCAACTTTGGACTGAAGTCCGTAGAAAAATTATGGCGACATAATCTAATAAGAAATGACAACCTTATGCTGCCAACGGTCCTAACTACCAAAGACTGATACCTTCAAGATAGTTAATCATTTTCAGATCTCAAAGGCAAAATGAAGGAAAATAAAACATTCGCTAATGTCTTAGTTACTGCTGTAGGGGGAATAGTGGGAGAAGGGATAGTGAAATCCCTGAAATTTGCAAATGCATCAGCAACTGCACCCATACATTACAAGATATATGGAGCAGACATGAATGATAAAGCTGCAGGGTTGTATAGATGTGACTACGGTATGTTGGTTCCTGCCGCCTCTAGTCCTGACTATGTCGACTCAATAATAAAAATAGTTAACGAAAATAATATTCGAGCTATATACGTAGGTTCTGATCTGGAACTCTTAACTATCGCAAACGCAAAAGTTACGATAGAGGCAAAATCTGACGCGATCGTTCTTACAAATCCTGTTGAAGTTATTGTTACTGCGAGAGATAAATGGAAAACATATGAATTTCTTAACAAAAATCATCTACCTCGTGCAGCCTCATGTTTACCGGAAGATAAGGATCAACTCATCGAGGAGTTTGGATATCCTTTGGTTGTAAAGCCAAGAGAAGGATATGGTTCTGTGCATTTCTACATAGTCAACAATATTCGGGAGACAGAATTTGCTATATCTGCTATCCAAAGATCGGGTTGGAAACCTCTAATACAGGAGTATTTGAATGGAGCTAGTGAGGAGTACACTACTGGTGTAACCATTGATAGAAATGGCCAATATGTAATGTCTTCAATTTCGTTGAGGAAATTCACAAAATCTGGACAGACATATAGGGCATTTGTGGATTCATTTTACCAAGTCCGAAAATCTGCTGAAAACATCGCCAAGAAACTAGGCGCCCGTGGCGCGGTCAACATCCAAGCAAAATTTGATGGAAATGATGCAAAAGTCTTTGAGATAAACCCACGATTCTCAGCTACCTTACCTATTCGTACCGTAGCGGGGATAAATGAGGCTGATATTGTTTTTCGCAACAGTGTCTTAGGAGAGGACATAATCATCAAAGAATATAAAAAGATGTTATGTCTAAGATACTGGAATGAAATATATGTAGAGCCTTCCGCCTACCAGCAGATGTCCAGCTTGAAACAAATAGCACAAGATAATCGCTCTTTTGATATAGACTACTTTTAAGGAATACAAGTAGACGAATGAATTTAGGTTTTGTTCATGAGTGAACCCCCACCCTCACTATAATTCAAGAAGGCTTTTGCTGTCTTGAGATCTTCAATATACTAAGCATCTGGGTTACCATACACACCATCTGATCGTATAAAATAAAATTGATTTGTCGGTCTTTGTCATTTTAGCATATTTTGCTATTTACTCTTCGTGAGTAACGTGGTTCTTTGAATAACGCTAGCCCCATTTAAATTCTAAATTATATTTAAATGAGTCCTATCCACAATTTATATTTGTATATTCAATTTGGAACTAATCTTTCTCATTTCTAAGCATTATCTAAACTCATTAGTGGTAGAC
>JBPCNB010000237.1:0-3021 GCA_051001675.1 Nitrososphaeraceae archaeon
CAAGATTAGCTATACCTGAAGATGCAGTTATCATCCGATTTTCCTCATCATAAAGTTGACCAACAATTGAGACATTTGCAAATGACTGATCAGTAGAGTTATTTGCTATTGTTCCAGCAATATTTACTTGATTATCATCTTCATTAAATGTAACACCCGATATCGTAAGGTATTTGCTATTTACGACCTGGCCAGTAGGAACCTGCTCTTCTTCATCTTCATCCTGGGATTCTACGATGGGCAAAAATGCTGTTGCTGCAAGTACAAAAAATGTAACGGCTAACGTGATGTATGTAAGACTTTGTACGTTCATTTGATCAATAACTCCAAAAAACTTTATCTAAACTATGAGATTTATCTAATTTGACAAATCTGCTAACCTTTTTATGGCTACTGTTAACCAATGCCAAGAAGAAGAGGAACTCGAATTCACTTATGGAATGTGGCCAAAATATTTTTCAAGCCATGTGAGCATTGGAATCCTTCCACAAAATACCTAGAGAACAGGTTTCAAGAGGAGAAGAGACAAAAAGAGAACTTTTGGATGATCGGTTCTGCTTCGTATAGAGCGCAGGTGTCTATTGGTTTTGGTAGATATGCTAGTGGCAAGAAATGGTATCAGATCTGTGAGATATTCATTAAATTGGATGGATTATGGCGTCATTGTTGTGGGTAAAAATTAAGGACAAAACCACGTAATTCAATCTTTAAACAAAGGTTTGCAACACAATCGAGACAACATCAACAAACAAGAAAAAAAGAAGTAATTAGTATTTTTGCATAATATAGCGATTGGACCTCATTAGTAAATTTATTTATGAGTCGTCTTCATCCTTATTATCTTCATCATCTGATTGCTGTTCCTTATCCTCATCTTCATCTTTTTCATTTGATTCTTCGGGTACGTCTTCATTCGATGGCTTTTCCTTATCATCTTCTCCCTCTTTTGTTTGTTCATCAGTTACTGATTGCGCCTGTCTGGGTGATGGAAAGGATGATCTGGTGGTGCTACTGCATTCTTCATCTCGGCTGTCTACTTTACCATCAACATCATTATCCAAATCATCATCACATATTTCTGGAGTTGCTACTGTAATTCGCTCTTGTCGTGCTTGCTGTTGTGGCCACAACGAATTACATTTTCCATCTGAGAAACCTATCAAGGTGTCACTGTTATTGTCAATACCATCATTGCATATTTCTTCTGTAATATAGGATTTCGTAGTTGTTGCTTGGGGAGGTGGTATTGATGGATTGGTTATAGTTTGCGGCACAGATTCTATCGATGTTACTTGCTGTTTTGATTCCAAAAGTGTTGATTCTTCTGGTTTAGCTGGTTGTTCATCTTGTTCTGTCGTAGTTGGAGTTATTGCTGATTCCATAGACGAGAGCTTGTTCTCTGATAGAGGTTTTAAGGGTATTTCTTCTTCCGATCCTGATTCAGATAGTACTCGAGGCATTTCTTTTTGTTGTTCTGCTGATACAACTCCTCTAACAAGATCAACGTTTACAGGTAATTCATTCGAAATTGTCTCTGTCTTTATAGAGTTAGTAAATACTATGCTTGCCGTTACGCTCTCTATTCTAGGATCTGTTAATGTAGTTGCAAGAGTTGATGAACCATGACTACCCCTAATTGGAAATGGAGTCGGTGATGAGGATGTCTTTAATAAAGTTCCATCAGGAGAGTATACCTTCATAACTCCCTTTACTAAATCATTTGCTACCATAGGATCGTGAACAACATAGTTTACAACAACTTTAACCTGGCTTCCGCCTTCACCTGAAGATATAGGAGCAAAAGATGAATCCTTTGTTGAAAGCACAATCTCCTGTCCATGATCCGCAAATGCATTTTGTACTAGCGCTGGTGAAGAAGATATTATTGAAAGCGTTGTTGTCATGACTATTATCAGACTGATCGCTAAAGCATGGCTTGGGAGCTTTCTAGTAGAATGTAATATTGAAATCATATTGGAATCTGATGTAGTCTTGGATCTACTAAATTAAAAGAATAAGCACAGATTGATCAATAATGAGTATATCAATCTTTCCTAACAGGAGGAGTTCTGTGTCTATTATTGAGCTGAAACTTACAGCTTGACAATAAATTGGGGTTCAGTAACATTATTCTTTTGTTTTGAGTCCTTATCGGCAAGGTCTAACTATTAAAAACATAAGATATGAGGTCAGTCGTATTTACTATTCGTTTTGTTATTGCATTTATGATTATGTATACAATTTTTTGATCTATTATATCATCTGAAGCCAAGTAGAAAGATTCAAGGGCCTGCCTGCCTTGATCCATTCAAACACTCCCAAAAATATAAGAGAGAATATTAAGATATATGAAGTCTTGTTTTCCGTTAAAAAACATATGACAAGTTTGGCATTTAACATCTTTTATTTATTTAGTGGCGTTGAACACTATGCCTTGCCTTATAATAGAAGAATGTGCAAGTCCATGTCATGTTGGAAGATTATGTTATCCTAGCTGACACTATTGGTATTATAGCTGGGATATTGGTACTATCGTCATTTATTCCTCAACTATGCAAGGCGTACAAAACAAAGAAGATGCAAGATGTATCTATTTATCTAATGGGTCTTATAGCAAGCGGCATGTTTTTATGGGTCATATATGGACTCGTAAGAAAAGACTTCGTAATAGTTGGTACTAATATTACTGGATTTATTCTTAATATTATTCTGATAGTGTTAAAGTTAAGGTATGATAAACTGTAGATAGGTTAGCATCAGTACGCAAATATAATTTGAGCTTATAACCTATTTCTGGATATGATTTATCGGTTATATCTTAAGCTGTATCGTTACCAACTAAAGAAAAATCCGATTCCAAACTCGTATATTGTATTTTGTACCAATACATAGTAGCATAGGGGGATAGACGTGTGTCATAGTCTCTTTGAGGAGAGATAAAAGCATACCAGGGATCGATGTTTCCCATTTTTGATTCCTCTATTACTACTGTGTACATCTAGAGTAAAAACGGATTAGACA
>JBPCNB010000238.1:0-1998 GCA_051001675.1 Nitrososphaeraceae archaeon
GTATGCAGTAGATTTAGCTAATATGAATAGTGATAAGAATAAGCTGAAAACTGAAATAATATTGTTGCATGTGGTGCCCGAAATTCCAATATCAAATCTGCTCCTTGAACGACCAATTCGTACTAAAAAAAGCAAAGGTGTCGTTAATCTTTCGGATTACGTCAGAGAATTATATCAGCAGATTGAAGAAGGAATGAGGGAAATATTGGAGAATAAAAAAAGAGAATGCGAAATTGATGCGGCATTTACACAAATTAGAGTGTTAATTGTTGTCGGGAGTCCTGCCAACAAAATTGTGGACATTGCTACTGACGAAATAGTAGATTTGATAATAATAGGAAGCAATGGGCTTAAAGGAATGTCGAAGTTCTTTAGGGGGTTGGGTATTGTTGCTAGAACTGTCTCTGAGCGAGCATCATGCACTGTAATCATTACCCGTTGACGTTCTCGCTTTTAGGGGAAGAGCAAAAAAGCACATAATTATGAGCGTAGTGAAAATACTTGACACTATGAGCGTAGATTCTTTCAGCATGTTCTGTTGTCAATAAAAAAAATAGATGTACATTTTCATCCGTTACCTATTGTGGACAAATATCCGTAGAGTGATAAAGAAAGCAAATAAAATCCATTTTTTCAATGAATTCTTAAAAGACTCTTTATTGTGTAGTTTAACATGAAGTAGCTTGAAAATATTACTAGTTGATAAGGATTTTAAGACTGCGTTAGCTTATAAGACAGTTTTAGAAGAACGAAAACATGATGTTGTCATATCAAATGATATTGAAGATTGTCTTAGAACTTATCATGATGAATTGGATAAGATACACACTCAGACTGATTTAGTTGAACATATGCAACCTTTTGATGCCGTAATTCTAGAGTATAAAATATCAGGGATGAATGGTATCGAAGCCGCAAAGGAAATCCTTTCTGTTAATCCTCGCCAGAGGGTGATAATTGCTACAGATTGTATAACACACGATCTTCTCGATTCTGTAAAAAATCTGGCAAGCGCCTCTATTGAACTGTTGCAAAAACCTTCGGGAGACAACGTAATTGTCAGCTTGATAGAGGAAAAGGAAATACTTTCTGAGTTACAAAAACTGGACGTGAATGTTGATATTGTTAAATCGGCCCAATTCAGACACGAACAAATGAGGGAAATGCTGGATACATTAAGGAAAAGACGAGTAGCTCAAAACGGTGATCTCGAGAACACCAGATTATAAAGTCAGATATTTTGATTACCATTTTCTAAGATTCGGAGAATCAGACTAGTTTGTGTGTGGTATGGTATGGTACTAGATTTGATTGTAGAATTCTTTTATTAGTATCATTTACTAGGCCAGACAGAATGTACTTTACAATGAGTGAGCTCACAAATCACCCTTAAGATGCTTATCCATCTACAACTACGCATATTGCTCGATCGAGAATGGGTCGCTTAAAAAATTGCATCCCGTAAACAACTAGTCTCGATTCAATGGCGGCTTGCGTGTCCCTATTACCGGTATTGCTGTATCTCAAAAAGCAAAAATAAATCTAGTATTTCCTAAGAAGGTTGATTGGATTTTCCGGTTAATTAAACTATACTCGTACGCTATCTTATATACAAGATACCTTTCAATTCTATTTACTCTGTAGAAGGCTATTATTATCAGATACCCCAAATTCTTCGGAATATCATGCATAACTTTTAAAAAAATGGATTTTAGAGTTTTAAGAGCCGAATAGGGAAACTAGTCAGCAAATTTTCCTCGCGATATTTAAGATATAGAATAATATATAGTAATAAGATCAAATAATAATGTTAGATTTATGTCCTAAGTGCCAATCAACCAGTATAAGCCTCTATAGACATAAAAAGGATGATGCAACCTGTATTCAATCCGTCGTATGTAATGATTGCAGCTTTCATTACAAAGTGGAATGGGTAGTAGTTACGGCTAATTCTATAGAGTTGAAACCACCAATTTCAGAATTCAATGAACAGCGATC
>JBPCNB010000239.1:0-1174 GCA_051001675.1 Nitrososphaeraceae archaeon
CCTTAGATGTATCGATGAAGGTCAGAGCACAAAGGAGATAATACAGAGTTTAGACAGTAATGAGCAACTAGTCTCTGTATGGATACAATACCTTAAGGCTATTAGTTGGCTTAAAGAAGATACCCAAGGAAATTTGGTAGCTTCAGGTGATGGCAAATCAAGGATGCAACGATACGAGATGACGATTGCTTCAAAGTTGCAAGATACTAATATAATTAGTCGAGAACATGAATCAGACAAATATCAGCAGGAAATAGTCAATTCCTTTCAATCTGCATATGTTAAATTTATGGAGACTACTGTGACGTATTATTGGAACTTGTATTGGTGGTGGATTCCAACCATGAATCGAATAGCTGAGAGGCAAATGTAACGTGTATCTTGAGATTGGTGGATAGTTCAACTGCCAATATGCAGATCCGCTAAATAAATAATGCCTCAGTAATATGACCAGGAAGAATTAAGTCGGCATCCATTTCCCATTGTTTTAGATGGATCTACTTTTTAGCAATTCTTAAAATAGAAGTATCTCCCCATCCCTTTTCTTTTATTTCAGGATTGCCCTAAACTATGTTGTTTAGCTCTCAAATTATTGCAATTTTACTTAGTATAATGTAGAACAAATCAAAGACTTGTTAGACTGGTCAGCATCTATACCAATTGATTTACACTTACCACGCCTATTGGTCATTCAATAATTAGAATTTATTACGATGTCACATTGGACTGTAGACATGGAGTTGATTAGGATTCAAAGTAGTTCTATTAAGGAGGCGGTGAGATACAATACACTACTGGATATAGTCTATTTTCGATGGTAAGCATTCCGTCAATAGAGGAGTTAGTCTTCATTATATGCACAGGCCATACCAAATTAATAAAAGACTAAAATTCGGAAATGTAGGTGTGGAATATCTGTCTCTGTTATCTAAATTAAACTATGATTTTGCAGAATTAATTATTACAACCATTAATAGGCAATAGATACCACCTCCCTATTGAATGGCTAATAATATTGATAACAGAGGTAAAAAATTCAATTTCTTACTTAATCCTTTTGCAATGACGAATACAACTTTATGGAAACAACAATCTGCCACAGCGTGGACGGAGACATACAAAGAATTTGCTGCATGTTCACATAAAATATCTGAGTATTGGTCAGACGCTTTTT
>JBPCNB010000240.1:0-3626 GCA_051001675.1 Nitrososphaeraceae archaeon
TTACTTTTCTGCCATCAATAGCCAAATATACATAAATTAGGCGAAATCAGGCAGATAAAGCTTTCTTTTCTTAAACTTAGAACACACATTCTTATGAAATCGTCTGTTGGACAGCTGATCCTCCAAATAAACTATAGCGAAGCTTATGGTTAGGTACTTGCAGTTAGCAATAACTAAAAGACCAAGATCAAATTGTAACTCTTAATATTATTACTTGTCCTACAAAATAGTCTCCGCCTATGTCAACATCTCCGCATATCGCATTCGCTAATGCAACATCAATTGAATTAGTTCCACAGTTCGTCGTTTCAAAAATATTTGATATTCTTAGCGATGAGCAAGTAGTGGAGATTGCTGAAGACTATCTGAAATATCAATTTAAAGACAAGCGCTCATGTTTGGACGACAGTATTACTATTCTGTCTATCATGGATGCAATTTGTAGTTGGTGCAATGCATCGGGTTTTGCATATAGATAAGACTGATAAGGGTGATATCGTGAGAATACGCTTTGATATGGGCAAAAAATGGGGTACCTTTTTTGGGAAGGTCCACGAAATCATGTTCAGGGATTTCAAAGTCGAGAATTCAACAGTCGAATAACAAATAATACTGTAACGCTCACCATTCATCCATAAACATGGGACGTTTGCCTTCCGCTGATATTGACCATATGATAGTAAAAAAAGTCAAAATAATGTGACTTCTTATGTAAATAGGGATAATAAAATAGTGATTCAGTAGCGTCTTCTAAAGCTGTTATATAGAGTCAGGGACAAAAGTGACAACACGTCTACCGTTATTAGGAGATGTCATCATGGCAACTAAACAAGAAAATCCACAAGAAGATAATTGGTGGTTAAATGAATTGGAATCGCTAGGGGTAAGCCCAAAAGTAAGGAATGAATTAAATGATATACAGGAAACAAGCAGTCTTACTGAAAATCTAAAACAAATATTTTATCAAGCCTATAAATATGCATATAAAAATGACAATAATCAAAAATCCTCCGATCTTCAAATGGCGTTAACATGATTATTATTCTACAATTTACTATATATCTAGATTTGAACGGTAGATTCTTATACTTTAAACATTAGACGTCAAGACTATGAATACACAAGCATTGTTAGTAGTAATCGCAATAGTTGCAGCATTTAGCGTAGCTGCAATAACTACACCCGCGTTAGCCCAGAATATGACCGTAGGCGAAAACATGACTGCCGCAATGGATGATAACATGACTGCTATGGGAGGCAATATTACCCAGCCCCTAGAAGATGAAAACATGACCGCTGGCGGTTAAACACTTCCTTTTTATTTTTTTGATAGTTCGAAAAGTCAGCCATCTTGACAATAGCTGCATTAGTGCCAGCGACTCTTAATGTATGTTCTCTCTGAAAGTACTACGTAGAACATATGATAGGCTATATCATGCGTTACTCAAACAATCATAAATGCTAAAGACCTTAATGAGCCACACTACCTTGTGATTTGATTCGTAAATCGTATCAAGTCTTTCTATTTGTATGGGTTTTCTAATGAATCCCTTTATTTCTTCTAAAGGAAAAAACTCTTGCCTGAACTTTTCATAGTATGTTTCAAACGCCGTGATAAAACATACCTTAACCTTAGAATCTATCTCTTTTAACTTACGATATAATTCAAACCCGGTCATATTAGGCATTTTATTATCTAATAGCAATAAGTCATAGATGTCCGGCTTGAAATTGGATAATGCTACTAGAGGGTCATTAAATACTTGTACATCATATCCACCGTGTTCTAATCCTTTCCCCAAAGTTAAGGTAATATCAGGCTCATCATCTACATCAATATCTTTTTGGGAGCCAAACCTCCAAAATATTTTACTATTCTACTATTTCTCCTTTTTCCTTTTTATCCGATAATGAACTTTTTACGATGCCAGACAGGGCAACAGATTCCTCCCCAAAAACTGTTAACAAACACTCTTCATGGTACTTTGGTTGTATAAGATCTATCATGATCGAATTCCATCGCTTGAGGGAGGATAACTGATACGGTTAACCACATACCCGTGGCTGAACAGCTTCTTTAATAGCTCTACGGAATCATATTTTGATTTAAAAGAATTCTGTTGAATCTTTCAGCCTGGCTTAATTACTTACAGGTAGCTTATTTATTTTTCAGATATAGGATAACCATTTCTTTTTTTTGCCATTTGCAGTGAAGATACTATTGAGTCCGGTCAACCCTATTAGTCTTATCCCACTTGAGCTACATGTAACAACAGCGACTTTCTTAATGGTAGTATTATTGTCATTCACAATTAAGAACTGAACATCCTAGATGTTTATAAGAGCTAATCGAGATTCAAACAGAAATTTACAACATATGTCATCTACTTGTGTATAATCACATTTTGAGGGCGGATACAATGAGCTGAGCAGTTAGAAAAAGAGAAAAAATATACTCAAGAAACCTACGATATGCCACTAAAACCACTATTCATGAAGTACAAAAGGAGTGGATCATTTCCCAGCTTTGAAATTGAACTAGAATAATCAGATTTTCTGCTCACTAGAGAATATTGGATCGCAGACTAGGTTTGTCTATGATAGATCAATGCAAGCTATTCCTTGACATAGAATATTCATATCGCAGGTGTTTAGCTATGATTGAGCATTTAGAACCAAAATATTATTATTTGATAAAAATTGAACAAAAAATAATAATGCATTGCAAATTCAAGCTCATCTTTTCTAGCATTATTCTTGCAATGATAGCAGAAATATCATTTAATGTTACAATTCAACAAGTAGCGTTATTACACTCAACTGCAATGCTGCAAACTAGCAATTATGGGGACTATGAACCCTATGTAAACTCAAGGTTGAAATATAAGTTAGAATATCCTTCTGATTGGAAAAGACTTGTATTCGACACTCCTGCGTTAAGCAATCTGAAAGGATTTGTTTCTTTTGAACCCCTAGAAGCTGAGCAAGCGTTACAGTCAAATATTGTGGAAGAAAAACCTGTTATCTCAATAATAGCAGAACAGCTAAAATCTAAGAATATAACAATAGACGAATTCGCCAAACTGCAATCTGATAACATTCAGGATCTATTCTCAGATTTTGATTTCAAATTTGAAAACAAAACTGCGATTACACTAGGAAATAAGACTGCAATGAAGATTGTATATACTATTGTAGATCCTTATAATCATGACAACCTTAGAATAAGAAACGGGATGGAAATTTGGACGATTAGAGCAGATACTATATTTACTATATCGTATCTCGGAGAGCGAGGTCAATACTTCAAGTATTTGCCAGAAGTACAAAAGATAATAGATTCATTTAAATTTATTGGCTAAACTTACAAACAAGAAAAAATGAATAATTCTTCTTCCGGTAATAATTTTGATATGTACTATTATCAATCTATCTGATTCATAGATACATGCTGATTTAACAAATGCAGCATTGCTTATAACCTACTTATCATAACTAGCATACAAGTATAGTGATGCTCAGGATTCTAGTTAGTTTTATTGCAATATTTGTATTTGCGAACATGATTGAAAGCTTCCTTATTTTATCTGCCGCAGCATCGGAGATAAACGCCAAGGACTTTGAAG
>JBPCNB010000241.1:0-1424 GCA_051001675.1 Nitrososphaeraceae archaeon
TTTCAAGGTGGGGTGGGTGACCCTTTTTTTTTTCTGCAGTGTTTTTGTTTGCTCTATCGTTGCGGGGGGGAACTGAGTTCCGGCCACGGGATTCAAAGTTGGAGAAAACGCACACGACACTATTCCTGGACCACAAGCCAAATCTAGGACTATATCATTTCTATTGGCTTTTGTCAATTCGACTAATTGCTTCAATTCATTTTCATTTGAGACATTATGCCTCTTACTGTAAGGAATTGCCTGTTTTGTAAACTGTGATATAATGGACTCATTATGTGTAGAAGATATAGACTCAGATGGACTCATTATATTTTCAGCGTATTTCTAGTTATTTCATGTTTTCGGTCGGAATTGAAGATTGTAATTAGTAATAAAATGCATCCCAAACGAATATCTTGATTGACAACATCATTGGAAATTATCTTGGATATTATGAACTAACCAAAAATAGTGTCATACGAATAGAAGATACTTACTCTCATAAATAGCAAATACGATTAGTTGTATGAAAAGAATCCACTTTTATAATTCAAAGTAATCAGTATCTGTTATGGCATACAAGAAGAATAATGCAAACAACTATTGCTTACAATGAACAAGAGATAAAAGAAAAAGGTTCTAAAGAGGATATCAAACAAGGATATAGCATATGTGTCGATCTTGATGATCCTACTAAAGTGGAAATTCAAAGAATACAGGAATTCTTTTCATTAGATTCAAAGGCAGTAGAAGCAATTCTCAATAAATCTAAGAAACCTCAGGTTCGCATACTAGAGGATCACACTTTTCTATAATCCTTGGTATAAAATACAAGGATCTTCGCACCCTAATCACTGACGGTGTTTACCTATTTCTTGGCAAAGGCTGGCTCATAACCATACATTCATCAGATGTAGATCTAAAGAGTAATGTGCATCGACTCTGAGGAAAAAATAAGAAAGCAATGGATTCTGGTGAAAAAATATAGTGATGATGATGAACTATTAATTAATAAAGAGTTGAGAAAGGGAAAAAATAGTTCTAATCGTTAAACAACACAGCGCTGACTCGGAGGAGATCACTCATCAGGCGAAGTGGAATTCAGATTTGAGGCCAATAAGGGAGTTTACACATAACTCTTGAATTTCATGTGAACATTCCAAGATAAGAAAATACGTCCAAGTCTGACCATCAGGAGAAATTGTATCAAAAATCTATCGGCTATGAGCAATAATCATATATTCTTAATCTAATTATGGTATACTATACACCACCCCTCAGTTCTTTTGCTTGCTGTGATATTCGTAAATTTAATTTCAATATCAATAGATACATCAGAGGAGCAGATAACTGATACTGTCAAAACTCTAACTGATAAAGACCATTCTAATAGTATGAGTGAACAGCAAAATAACATGGTGTATAATAAAAATAGGTCTTCTGTT
>JBPCNB010000242.1:0-2611 GCA_051001675.1 Nitrososphaeraceae archaeon
TGGATCATATGGGAAGAGAGAAGAAACCTTGCTGTATAGGAAGTGCAGATAGTAAAGCCTTAAAGCCTATATGTGAGGATTGTGGTCTTGGTTGCTACTCTGTGCTAGTAGCACAGGGAATTACTGGGGCTTAACTTTTATTAGTACGAATTAATACCCGCACGGCAATAAGCAGATTTTCACATATTATCTCTCTTTCTGTTACAATTCTTGTTTCGATCCGGAACCTTCATTCTATTATTTAAATATTGTAAAACAAGATCTCCCAGTTTCATTTTTTTTTATCTTTTTTATCCAACCAATAAGCTCTAATGTTGGTATAGTCTTGCATTTTGCTTTCACTCTACTTCCTAATCAATTACACGACACAATAATGGAAGCTAGAGCAATATTACCAAAAGAGCCCTGCAGTAAGATATAGAGATATATTTCCGAGATCTCGCTTAGGTTTACAATGGCTCATCGCAAAGGAAATAAAACTCATGCTTATAGTGCACAGAGATCAGGAAGTAAGAAGCATGCCAAAGTAGATAGACGTAAGAGAAATAAGCCTAAGGCATAACTTGGAGCGCTAATTCTTCCATTTTGTTACTATTTGATTGGCAATGTGCCCTACGTACGAGGCAGTTAGAATCACACGTCACGTCGATGGGCTGAAATGCTGCATACACCGCTGAGCGAGAAGACTTCGTTATCAAGTCAAGATTTGGAGTCCCACGTTATCATTGGATGAGGGACGTTTGTATGATGTAACCCTGCATACTTTATCAAATGCAGTAATTCAGAATAAATATATAACAAAAGATGATGTGTCTCCGCATGAAAAGCAAAATCATATCGTTGGTATTGACTGCATTTGCAGCTTCCTCTCTGTTTGGGGCAGCTCTAGGTACCACGGGTAACTATTCAGATATAGCACAGGCCGCCGCGTCTGAGGCCACAGTCTCAATGGCGAAAGGTTCTCAGTCAGCAGATAATCCAGAATTTTATGTTCCTGCAGAAACTACGGTAAAGGCAGGCGAAACGGTAACTTGGAAAAATGACGACACGGCAATACACACTGCCACTTCAGGCAAAGATGCAACACCTGATGGTAAGTTTGATACTAGCTTAGTTTCGCCAGGACAAAGTAGCAAACCTATTGCGATCCCAAATGAACCCGGTCAATATCCATACTTCTGTACCCTTCATCCGTGGATGACAGGTATGATCACTATCGGCTAAGCCGACCTTCCTATTATTTTAGAATATAAATAAGTTAAGAATCGGTCTATACACCGCAATTCTCTAATGAAATGAAATTACTTTGAATTTTGCATCAGATCGCACGCGGCTTTATTAAGACTCCTGACATGAATGGCTCGAAGCAGGGTTTCATCTCAATTCTGAAAAAATATTTCAGCCGGTTTGCCATCAGCGTGTCGATAGTTTGGCCGGTTTTTCAATGGTTTACCGCATAAAATACAATATGTAGCATCGCAGGTTAGACACGCAACTATCGTGCTCTCATTGCTTTTAAAATCCTCCCTCAAATGAGTAGTAATAAAATCATGCTCGTGAGTTATGGCGTAACCACTGAATACCGTTTTATCCTGCTCACAAGGAATCGACTTCATCAAATATAACAATCATATATTATCATCTTCATATATATTTTTATATTCGACTGAAAGGAAATTAGAGCTTATCTCGTCTTTCATCACCTTGTCTTTTATGTCGGCAGCGCTGTTTATTTGATCGATTTTCAAAGGCTCAGTGTGCTTTTCCCTTTTCGTTCCCAAATATGAGAGACCACAAATTTTTAATTATCAAGGCATTCAAATAGAAAGAGGATATGAGGAACTACTACGAGGTCCTCCGCGTCAGTCTGAATGCCAGCACCAATGAAATAAGACATTCCTTCCGCAGCTTGGCGTTAAGATATCATCCTGACAAAAATAAAAATTCTGAAGAGTCAAAACAAACCTTCATGGAACTCGTAGAAGCGTATGAGGTGCTTTCGGACGAACAAGCAAGGAGAAACTATGATGCAGCAAATTTTACCCCCGGTCATGGTTTTGTTCCTACACGAAAATGGACGGCTCCGGCAGATTTTGATCAAATTTATAGTTACTCACAAATTAAGAGGAAAATAGGCAAATATGCAGTCGGAGGGGGAATGTGGGATATCAGCGACGCTGCAACTACAAGCCTTTGGAAAGCCACGATTGTATTATTTGCAAGTCTCGGAGCAGTAGCGATATTTATTTTGATGATGCAGTAACTAAAAGGTTGGCGTTCCACAGATATCCTGTCATTGCCTATGTGCCAATTTAACGCCTTCTTGGCAGACTTTTATGGCGGCGATATATTTTGTAGCCAAAGAAACCCGCGAGGCTCAGATTAACCGCAGAGTAAATTAGGAATTGGAAGGATGAAAGCGCAAAGGCGACTAATAATCCAAAAAATCCTACGATCAGTGCTACTATAAAGAGTAGAAATAGTATGCGCCTACTGATCACTGCTACATCGTACCTATCAATACCACAAAATAAAAATGCTTCTGACATCACTTCTCCTTCTAAAAAGTTAGTTCGGATCTTCGCTTCAACGGATGACATTAATGAAAATA
>JBPCNB010000243.1:0-4792 GCA_051001675.1 Nitrososphaeraceae archaeon
TATCAAAAGGCTTTGTGGGAGGATATGAACTAGATTTGTTGTTAATGGCAGTATGTATAAGTCTGTTATTGTCAGGACCAGGAAGAATATCTATAGAGTGGGATGTATTGAAAAGAGAAATATTTCCAAGAGGAAAGCATATCATTCAGAATCAAAAGGATACAGTAAAACCAACATGATATTATCGCTGTCATAAAAAAATGCTCTAGGTGACCAACGAGCTTTCTAAATATTCACATATCATATCTGCAATCAAAAGGTCATGATGATCTTAGAGAGTCTCAAATAGCGACGTTTGTTATAAACAAAAAAAGGTTAGAAGGTGAAGTCCACATTAAGGGTCACTAATACAAAGTCTAGACCTTTAGGCGGCTGAACTGCTCCCTAATGGGCCTGGATCCCGGGGTAAGGAGATCTAGATACTGTTTCATAAGGAAAAGTGCACCTTCATCGCTTTCAATCTTTGAGACGACGTCATTCATGTGTTTGCGGTCTCTGTAAGACTCCATATCCAGCCAAATCTCGTCGTCTTCAGTAGCTGCAACAGCATCGGCCATACTTGTAAAGCCCTCTGAGGTCTCGGTACTATCAAGCTGAAATAGTCCGTAAAAGCTAGTTGCATGTCTTCAAGATACTTCGTTAACTTTATCTTTTATTATCAATTATATTGCAATATCAAATGACTAACTCGATATTTTCCCAAAAGGAAATAGAATACCTCAAGTCGCAGCGGCTCGCAAGAATAGCCACAGCTGCAGTCTCGACACAACATGAAAGAACTGTACAACCTGATGTTGTCCCAGTTGGTTTCGATTTCGATGGTGAATATCTTTATGTAGGCGGAATGAACCTTCTTAAATCTACAAAATACAGAAACGTTTTGAAAAATGCCAAGGTTGCAATTGTCATTGATGACTTGAAAAGTATTGATCCATGGGATCCTAGAGGAATAAGAATTCACGGTACCGCTGACATAACTACTCGTCAGGGCGGTTATATGGAAAGTAGTGATCACCCTAATCCTCAATATATCAGGATAACCCCCACGAGGAAGTGGAGTTGGGCAATTGAAGAACCTGTATTTGTGGAAGGGAAGTTCAATGTTAAAAGAGCACAAGCATGATAGTTATTTTACAACTTTGACAAGGGTATGTTACCGCCAACATTTTCTTGGCTAGCTATGATCATTTTGATTGCTTTTTGCGTTCTAAGTTTGCGTTCTAAGAGCAGGGGCATACCTTAGCTTATTGTAAAAATAATTTAAGGAACATATGACCATTATTATGCAATGGGTAGCACCCTGTCCTCGTCCTCATCTGGAGAGAGAATATCAGCTAAACCATCAAAACAGTATATTTGCTATATGTGCAGCAAGACGTTTGATAGCATTGAGACATTAATTTCACACAAGAGATTAGAACACAGCGAACTAGGACAATCCAAACCTCCTTTTTTTGCTTACTTGAAGCTCCAACCAGAGAAGCAGTTGAAACAACACCATAAAAAATATAGCATCAAATGCAATTAGAATATTGCGTACTCGTTCGTTAGGTGGGATGAGCAAGTCAGAAGAGACCATCTGTATTGACATCAATAAGAAGCCTATATGATATTGGTAAGTGCATGCGAACAGATTAACAACAAGCTTGGCTCCAGGCCGGAAGATGTACTAATACCAAAAGATGTCATAGAGTCACAAATCGTTAACTATGTTTGTGAACACACCGAGTTAGATCGTGACATGATATCTAGGATCATGCAGGGATGATCGCCAAGATTTGTCATAATACTAAGGAAGATCTTTAAAAACACATCCAGTGTATTCTTATTTTGTGAGTATAAACGACCAAGTTAAAGAGGAGGTACAAAGACAAATCGACATTACAATCGAGGAGATACCCTATGAGAAGAGGAGATGGAGTAAATCTACCGCAAAATCAAGACTAAGATATAAAGACATATCTGATTTTCTTCTGGGCTATGAATACGAGCGTATTTCTGAGGATGGTATATGGTATTATCGAAGCCTCGTCAGTAAAAGGCGAACAGGTGCTTCAGGAGAAGAAGCAGAACGAGTAGCTAAGGAAATCAACTCAATAATATTCGATAGGGTTCCAGAAATTCGACAAGCAATATTAAAGACAAGCTAGAGTTTACATAGCTGCTCCAATGTCTTTACCAATAATAGTAAATGTTTGTTTATTAATTATAGATACGCTGCTGCTATTTAGATTTGCTTGCGGTATGAACGTGTGAGAATACAATCATAGCACCAGATTTCTTGTATACGAATGCCGCTATCTCCCAAATCAATAGCCACTGCGTTCATGTAACCTAGTTCTTTGATCTTCTTTATTCTTTCCTGGGCTTCTTGTTTATTAACGTATAGTCTATGTATATTCATTACAATCTCTTTTGGCTCTGAACATTCAAAGCAAAGAAATCGACCTGATATTATTGACATATGTTATTCCATGAATTACAACCTTATCAATCCATACAAAGAGAATGCTTAGTTCATTTCCCTAGTTAGCTGTTAGGTTATTGTAAGTAGTAGAAAGACTGGCATCACTCACTGGTGGTACGTAAAACCAAGGATCACTATGATCCATTTCTTGTAAATATTCAGCCCTGTCTCCTCCATCATGCAGTTGCATGTGTTCTTCACTATAAGGCCTATCCTGAGCGAATGCAGAAGTTACCGTAAAAAACGACAGCAGCATGGTGAAACCCACTACAGCTAACATTGGCAATATTAGATATCTCTTCATTTGTCTTCATTATATCATCGCACTCGTTCCATATTTGCAATTGTTATAATCAATAGTGAGATCATGCAGAGAAAATGAGTTGCCTTCTTCTAATAGAAAAGTAATGTACATGATAAGGTGGATTATCCAATAAATACAACCCTAAGCTAGGAATCATACGTCATTCAGAAGGATGAAATGTGTTAAATGTGGTATGATTGTCGACGGTGAAAGAAGGAACTTAACAAACACAAAAGGGAATACTCCTCTTACTGATTTTCTATCATAAACACGAGGACTTATCGTCTCAGTCTTAAATAGCCGTGACGCGATCTACATGTATGGCTGAAACAGAGCATCCTGAACGATATAACTGGTGGCTGAATGAACTTGATTCTCTTGGTATTAGCACACTGGAGAAAAATGGAATAAACGACAGTAGAGAAGCTAGTGATTTAACGGATGCTGTGAAGCAGACACTTTATGAAGAATATCTTCATCAAGCTTACAGTGGAAAATAACCTTGCTGTTGCCGTTGGTTAGAAACGTTGTTTTGTTTTACCGGTTCGTGGCTATGTATTTTATGAATATTAAAGGCAGGATTACCATTTTGTTATTTATAGGCGTACTTGTGACATCCATAGGCGGCACAGCAAATCCAGTCCAAGGCGAGACAGGGAAGGGCGAAGATATCTTCAAAGTCATCATGACAATATTCGAGGTTAATAAATCGAAAGGTGACGTGGTGGCAATAGTTGCTGTAAACAACGGAGAAGTGTCAAAAGTCAAATTCTTAGATACGGATGCATTTTTAGCTCCTTCAAATATTACTCAAGGTCCTTCTACCACAAATCCTGCTGCTGGCTCAGCTATTATAGAGTATGTAGCAACTTTTCCAAACATTACAGTAGACGTGGGTGAGGAGTATAAGGCATGTGTATTGCCTGTTAAAGATCTAGAAATGATATGCACAACTGGAAATAATTCTCCTGCTTCAAGACCAGAATTTGTAGATTTGTCATTAAATGCAACTAGTGATATTGAGCAACTATCGACAGAAGACAGCGATAGCGGCGATGAAGATAGTGGAGAAGATGGTGACAATGGAGATCTGTCTCCAGGCATTCCACCTACAGGATAAGTCATCATTCCAGTTCAGCTTTTATTCGCAAGATCTTGATCCACCTATGTCTGACCTCTATCACAAAGGCTAATAGAGATTGTCACAATAATATTGCCTGAAATATGAAGGTGGAAGTTGAGAAGTTAGAACTATCTACAATAGTCGCTTCATTAGGAAAGAGCAGACATTACTTTGAGAATGTAAGAAAGGACCAAGATACTGCAGATTCGCTTCAACAAATAAGACTAAAGCTAATAAAACAAGGAGAAAAAGAAGGCGTCTTTAAAGATTACCTTATCCCGGTGAAATAGTCTGTAAAGTTGTAATATGTTGGATAGTGGATTACAAGAATCTTGGCTCTTGATTTTCTTTCCTGTTTGTATTTATCAACTGCGGTAAGTACATCTTGTTTGGTATGATACTCTCCTATTTTGGTATTGTTAGAAGTATCATACACAGTTAGAGGGAATAATAGATCTGCTCTGTCCTTCATTTTCCCAGGTAGGTTACGAGCTCTAATCTTATCAAACTGATTACATCTAATCATAATACAGTCAAAACATGTTTGTTCTCTAGGGTAAGCCCAGTCACCAAACATTCTCTCTGGATAGACAGTATTTCTATTACATTGAAGGCAGTTTTTGTTAGGTGGCTGTTCTATCATTTTAATCTCCCTATTGAAAAAATGAAGGGGGGAGAAGGATTTGCCATCATTATTGCATGGCTTCTATCTGGTATGTTGTGGTCCTATCCTCGCCATGTCTTGTGACTTTGAGCACTGTGAACCCTTTCCTTAGTTGTTCTATTATCTGCAGGCAAACCGTCTTGCTTACAGTCCATGCTTGCTCGCGGCCATTGTTGACATGAGTTATCTTGCATTCATAGCGCTTGATTGGGTTTCCATTTGCGTCTTTGAACC
>JBPCNB010000244.1:0-5808 GCA_051001675.1 Nitrososphaeraceae archaeon
CAAGAACAACTGCTCTTGCTCGCTGGTCCGGATCGCTAGCCTTGAATATACCTGAACCAACAAAGACCCCATCACAACCAAGATTCATTAGAAATGCCGCATCAGCAGGAGTAGAAATTCCACCGGCAGCGAAATTTACAACCGGTAGTCTGCCTAAAAATGCCGTTTCCGCAGCAAGAGCAAAAGATACTTTCAATTCCCTAGATGCTTTCACTAGCTCCTGGCTGTCTTTATAAATTGAAGAGAGCCGCCTTATTTCATTATTAAGCATCTTGATATGAGTAACTGCTTCTGCAACATTTCCTGTTCCCGGCTCGCCCTTTGTTCTTATCATAGCACATCCTTCCTCGATTCTTCTTAAGGCTTCTCCAAGATTTTTTGCTCCATTTACAAACGGTGTCGTGTACTCCCATTTCCATATATGCCTCTCTTCATCTGCAGGGGTAAGAACTTCACTCTCGTCGATCATGTCCACCCCTGTAGATTCTAGGACTTTGGCTTCCATTAGATGACCAATTCTACATTTAGCCATTATAGGAATAGTGATGGCATCCATTATGTCCTGAATCACTTTTACGCTAGCAGTCCTTGCGACCCCACCGGCTTTTCTTACATCATACGGCAGCTTATCCAGAACCATGACTGCAACTGCTCCAGCATCCTCTGCAATCTGGGCTTGTTCAACATTCGTAACGTCCATGATCACACCATGCTTCTGCATGTGTGCAAAACCGCGTTTCAACAGAGTTGTACCACGTACGGCTTGAACATTTTCAAAAGGAGTATATCTCAATCCCTTTCCCTCGGATTCAGATGCTATGAGAGATATCGTCATAGATCTAATTTCCTAAAAGGCTTATATAGATATTAGTAATACCGAGTCTTCCAATATATTATAGATAAATTACCAGCCAACACCTTGCCAAGTATTATCTGGTTTTACGTTAAATGTGGAAAGTATAATAAGTTAAAACAAGTTAGAACAATTCGAAGGCTGATTGGGCAATTCAGTTGAGAGAACTGGTGGAAATGAGGATGCGCCTCTTTGCGACTTGTGTGGAAATCCTATCGCAGCATGTATGTGTGTTTGTCCTTACTGCGGTGAAAGAGATGCTTGCGAATGTTGCTTGTTTGACGCGGCCACAGGCGGAGGTTAACACATCTTGATAACAATGATAACAGGATCAAAACTATCTCAAAACTTCTAATCTTCCTTCTTCTTGTTCTATCCCCGTATTTTCTAAAGCAATAAAAGAAGGTAAATGAAAATTATCATCTATGGATACTTTAAGGACCCCCAGTAAAGGCTTGACATGGGTTATCGGAGGGGCCCAAGGTAGCGGCGTTGATTCGGCAGCGAATATTTTTTCTCGATCCTGTGCTCAAGGAGGTTTATACATTTTTGGGAAACGAGAATACTACTCTAATATCAAGGGAGAACACAGTTATTTCACAGTTAGGGTTTCAGATGATCCAGTTCGATCTCATGTAGATGACATAAATGTCTTAGTTTCTTTTGATGCCGAAACTGTTTTCAAACATGGTGATAAGGTGGCAAGAGGAGGAGGAGGAGTAATAATTTATGATACAGGTTTAGTGAATACTAACATTCGTGATGTTCCAACTATTGATGAACCTGCCGCGGCAAGAATTGCTCGTATGCTGGAAGGAACAGATAAAGAATTTACTGTTCAGGGTATGTTAGATTATGCAAAAGAGAATGGAGTTATTCTATACGGTATCCCATATTTTAAACTAATCAAAGAATTTGCCCAGCAAATCAATGAGGCTTCATTGAGTAAACTTACAAGAATGATCAATGTTATGGCAGTATCTGCCTCTATGGCAATTTTAGATTTTGATAAAGAGGTTTTAGCTAAAGCAATTCGGCGCATTTTCAAATCGAAACAAAAAATTGCCGAAATAAACGTCGCAGCGGCAAATTATGCTTATAATTATGTTAGATCGACATTTGACTTGTCGAAATTTCCCTACAAGCTAAAATGCACGAAACCTTCTCCAGACATAATTCTAGCCCAAGGGAACCAATCCTCTGCAATGGCTAAGATCGTAGCAGGATGTCGTTTTCAAACATATTATCCTATAACACCTGCTAGTGATGACAGCGAATTTTTGGAATCTAATCAGATAATAGAACAGAACAATGGCGAGAAGGGATCCATAGTAGTAGTTCAAACAGAGGATGAAATAGCTGCAATTGCGATGGCAATCGGGGGAGCTCTGGCAGGTGTCCGCTCCGCTACTGCCACTTCCGGACCAGGCTTTTCTTTGATGGCTGAAGCTTTAGGCTGGGCCGGAATTAATGAGGTCCCATTATTAATATCATTGTATCAGAGAACAGGCCCTTCTACAGGATTACCCACCAGACACGAGCAAAGCGATCTCATGTTTGCCATCAATGCTGGACATGGTGAGTTCCCACGAATTGTCTATGCTTCGGGAGATATTGAAGAGAGCTTTTATGACACAGTAAAGGCATTTAATTTTGCAGAAAAATATCAACTTCCTGTGATTCACATGCTTGATAAACTAATTGCCAATAGCATTATGACTTGTAAAACTTTTGATCAATATAAAATCGAAATAGACAGAGGAGAGCTAATTCAAGACTTTCCATTAAAAACTGAATTAAGAAAAGAGAATACAGGACAAGACCATGAACAACGAGAATTACAACAACCTTATCTCAGGTTCAAATTAGATGAAAGACCAATATCGCCTCGCGTTCCTTTAGGAACTGAGAATGCGATATTCTGGAATTCTGGAGATGAACATACAGAGGAAGGTCACATTACGGAGGATCCAGTTCTTCGCACTCAAATGATGAATAAAAGAATGACCAAGCTTGATGTTGCTTTAAAAGAAATTTCTGATGAAGACAAGGCAGTCTTGTATGAATATTCTATTAATAATGGTCAATCATTAATGGATGCTGATATCACAATCATTAGTTGGGGTTCTACTAAGGGAGCGATTCTAGATGCAATGGAGCAGCTTAAAATAGACAGAAAAGATCTAAAATTAAAATTTATTCAGGTAAAGCTTCTGCATCCTTTTCCGACATCATTATTGGAAAAAATGGTGGGCAACAAAAGCATCTTGATTGATGTTGAAATGAATTACACTTCGCAATTGGGAATAGTACTTGAGCAGAATTTAAGTCGAAAGATAGACTACAGGATAGTCAAATACAATGGACGACCTATGTCTTCAAGTGAGATTTATAATGCATTATTGCTAATCAATAATGGAGATGCGCCCAGGAGAATCATTTTAGAACATGGCACTTAAACTGACTGACTATAAAACAGAAGTACATAACGACTGGTGTGCTGGTTGTGGAGATTTTGGCATTTTAAGCGCGATTCAGATGGCTTTAGCAGACATGCAAATATCTAAACATGCTGCAGCAATATTTTCTGGGATAGGATGTTCTGGTAAGACTCCTCACTTTATCAACACATATGGAGTTCATACGTTGCATGGGCGGGTTTTACCTTTCGCTCAAGGAGCCAAGTTATCTAACCCTAATTTGGAAATTATTGCGGTAGGTGGCGATGGAGATGGTTTAGGAATTGGCGCAGGACACTTTGTTAGTGCGGGCAGAAGAAATGTGGATCTTTTGTATATCATATTTGACAATGGCGTCTATGGATTGACTAAAGGCCAGGCTTCCCCTACCTTAAAGCTAGGTCTGAAGACAAAGTCACTGCCGCAACCAAATGCAAATAATTCAGTGAATCCAATATCACTTGCTCTAATAGCAGGATTCACTTTTATCGCAAGAGGATATTCTTATGAAGTGAGACATCTAAAGGATCTGATTAAAAAGGCGATTCAACACAAAGGTCTGGCATTCCTGGATGTATTGCAACCTTGCCCAACGTATAACGACATTAACACCAAGGAATGGTTCCAAGGTATGGACAATATTAACCCGGATACCGGAAGGCAGATACCCAGAACATACAAACTGGAGGAGACTGGATACGATGGGGTAGTTCACAGCGATGATGAGATAAATAACAAGATGGCTACAGTGGTTGAAAAATCTAATGAATGGGGCGACAAAATCCCGATAGGAATTTTTTATCAGAATGAACACATTCCCACATTTGAAGACAGAATAGCAACCAGAATAAACAATTATCGACATAGCCCCCCTGCAAGGCAAAGTATCGCAGATCAACAAAATAAGCCCATATCCAGCATTTCAAAAATGCTAGATGATCTCAGGATTGACAACGACTAGAATTGAAGGAAGAACTTTTCCTTTCGATTTGTTCAATTAGAGCAGGGTTTACCATTCTTTTAGTTTTTTAGCTTATTTATCTTTGAAATCGTTTTAGAAAAATTTTTTGGTAGTGTCACATATTGAAGACAATTACATATTGTGTATTCAGGTAAGCTTGATCTGTGTGATTGGGTGAGCTTGCCAAAATGCATTAACCCCTTCTGTACGAACTAATTATTTCAACACGAAAAAAATAGAAAAGGAAAGAGGATTTGTGAGTTGCTTAATCCCACTTGCTCCACGCAGCCATCCATCGGTATGTCCACGTGTTAAGCTTGGCACCCAATGCCGCGATTGGCACAGTCAGAACTGCGGCTGCTCCCGAGCCCAAGGCAACAGGACTATTGTAGAACTTTCCGACCTGAGGTTCTATGGGGGTCATATATGGAGGCAATGTCGGCCTTGGATACTTGAATGCGGTCTCAAGCGGATCTCGCACCAGAAGCAAGTTTATCATATTGAACATGGGCAGCGACAAGCCAACCAAAGTTCCACCGATGATAATTGCAGCGTGCTTATTGCGTCTAGTAGCCCAGTACGTGAGATCTAACAACATCGCTGAGGGTATCCATACGGGTACGGCTATGAAATCATACGGATATCCTAATGCGAACCATGCACCTTTTGCTACCCAGGTGTAGATTGTCATTATGGTTGCATAATAGGTTGCAGTTCCTGGAACTCCTGTGAAGAGCATGTAGTAAATCGCACCCACAGTAAGCATAGTAGATTGTGAGATGGAAAATACTACGAATGAGGTCCAGGCCCAGTCCGTGTAGAATATGTAATCTCCCGCGTTAATCGTCAGCAATGTACTATTTACAGCAACTACGACTATGAAGAGATAGTGCGTTGTACGTCTAAGCCACACCATTAAGAACCTAGTCCTACAGGTTATATATAAAATTTTATTTTATTAATCTGAGGCAGGAAAAATAATAAAATCTAAGATAAAAGATTACAGAAAAAGGAAAAGAAAAGTATTTCTATGCGTGAACAGGTTTTTCAGTTGCGATTTTCATCATAAAGAAGAAGCCCAAAGCTTCGATTACGGTTAGAACAGAGAGAGCATAGAGTCCACTAGGAAGCGGGTACGCCCATGGATAAACTGTTACGCCCACATAAACCCCACCTGCAGTTGCTGCCCAACACATTGCAAAGCCCAGTATGAATATACCTTTCATATTCTCGACTCGGCGACCTATCATCTTTTCAATGTCATCGCGCCTTCCTCCACCGGCAAGTCCACCTGGCCCATATCCTTTTGGTAAAGTCATTAACACTATGATTAGAACCTACCTTTTTAAATTTTGCTATCGCTCGCATCGACAATAGATGCGACGCAAAAATTAGAAAGATCGCTAAACAAAAATGTTCTAGTTAACTCCAGTAATTTTCCTGAAATTAAACGCTAAACAAAAATGTAAAGAAATTTATGAATAAAAAGTGGGGAGAAGCTCTCAGACTATCTGAAGATATTCTATGGGATAGAT
>JBPCNB010000245.1:0-3951 GCA_051001675.1 Nitrososphaeraceae archaeon
GTTTAATGGCATCCTTAGCGCATGGTAATAAGGTATTAATTAATTGAAAAAATGGCAATTTTTTAGAGGCCCTGCAAGAACGAATATACCGTTATATCGAGACCGCTAGCTTTTGCATTTTCTAAAAGTTCTGGCGAGGGATCGCCATAAATTGTCACCGCGTAAGGAGTACTGAATTTTTCAAAAACTCTCCCTAATGATTCACGAAGGTTGGACTGGTGAACTAGAGCAGCCTCAGAACTTTCATATGCCTCGCGAATTTCGCACTCAGTCTTATCACTACTTAGAAACCAGTCGTATTGAAGAGTCCCAATATCCTTCTGCTTTACTTGTCGGATACATTCGGCTGCTTGTCGTTTGAATTCCTCCAACATCTCTTCGCGAATTTTTATCTTAGCACTGACTTGTATTTTGGACACGTTTTTCTAAAAATATAGAACTACTTAAAGCTCACAGTGTTCTTAGTTTAAGATAATTGTGTAAGAATCAATTAGCCCAGACAGGAGATAAATGACATTATATAGATTTTCGCTAATTGAAAAAAGAATATTGAAACTCATGATCGTTGATTGTGATGCTCATCACATGACTGAAAGAGAATCTCTGTATTTGATAGTATAGAATATTTTTGTGGCAGATCATTCGGATTCATGACACCTACACCTTATTAACATGTTTATCCCTAAAATCTCGTATGCATAGTAAGTCCACAATACTGTTGGCTGGGTTCATATTTAGTGTTCTAATTCTAGTGATGATTCCAATATCAAACATTTTCGCAATCGGTAATAGGTGTCCTACTGTGTGGCAGAGGTCAGAAGGATTACACTTGTGTATCGGAACTGAACTAAACGACCATATGGATGGAAGCAAGTCTCCAGATATTATTATAGGACTTGCCGGTGATGATCTTCTGAGGGGAGGACCTAGTAATGATGTGATTCAGGCAGGATTTGACGACGACAAGATATATGGAAACTCTGGAGACGACAACTTGCAAGGAGGTCCAGGCCTTGATCAGATATATGGCAACGCTGGTGACGATATTCTATTCGGTGGCTTCGATGAGGACTTTATATCCGCTGGAGATGGAAATGACGAACTCTATGGTGGCGATGGAGATGACGTACTACAAGGTGGTTCTGGAGAGGATTACTTTGATTGTGGAGGTGGATTTGATATAGTGATAGGCTTTAATCCAGCAGAAGGAGATACGAACGCAAACAATTGCGAAGATGTCATTCAACATCTCTAAATTTATTTATATTAAATTACTATGAATATTGAAATCATCGCCGCATGCTGTCAAAAGGCTTATTCGAAAAGTCCAGTACCTGTATGTTCAACGCAGCACGTTACTATGTCACTATCAGATCTTTTTTCCCATTTTTTCATTAAACATCTAATCTGTTTATCCACGAAAGTATTCTATCAGTAATTCAACTTTTTGTGTTATATTGTGGGACCTCTAAGTAACTGTCCAAGTGAAGGCTGATAAGTTAGTTAACGATTTTAAGAAAATAGGTAATGAGTATAGCATCATGGAATCGGAATTTCGGATCACATCGTAAAATTTGTCTCGTTAAGGTATTCGGCGATCGGTATATCCGAACAATTAAAAATAAATCTATAAAGATCCAACGACCCTTTACACCGAGGATCGTTGACGGCAACTTTTCCAATTTGGGCAAAGTACAAAGGATATATTATTCTCAATTTATTTGCCAACAGTAGAATGTCTAGAACATGATATCACATAATCCTAATATGGCGTTCTTAAGAATTAGAAAATAAATGGCTATATTGATTACCAGAGAATTTTTAGTCTCCATGTCGTTAATTATCTTGCTCACTCTGTCTTTATACCAAGCATTTTATCTGAATGATGTCAATGCTAGGCCAAAAATTTCGCCCCTAGGGCCAACTTTAATTGATACTGGTTTAAAAGTTGAGTTAGTTTTACAGGGTCTAAAGGCACCAACTTCTATGTCGTTCTTGGGCGTAAACGATATTCTGGTTACGGAAAAGAATTATGGCTTGGTTCAAAGAATTGTTAATGGAGCAATATCGAAAGAGCCGTTAATTCATGTTGAGGTATCGAAAGCAGATGAGAGGGGCTTGCTGGAAATAGCTTTATCGACTTTGACTGGTACGACAACTGTCGGCCCGAGGTATGTTTTTTTGTATTATACAAGCCCACAAAGCGGAGAGAAAACAGAACTCAATAATGTATACAGATATGAATTAGTTAACGGCAAGTTGACAAACCCTAAACTTCTTCTAGAATTGCCGGCATCACCTGGACCACAACACAACGGCGGTAAATTAATTGTTGGCCCAGATAATAATCTCTATATTGCAATAGGTGATATTGACGGTTCATTTGTCGGAAAGGCCACTGAAACAATAGCCCAAAATTATCTGAACGGTACGGCACCTGATGGAAGGGCTGGTATTCTCAGGATTACGCAAGACGGCAAACCTGTTAGCAACGGCATAATTAGTGGCATTCCTATTTCAAGCTTGTACTATGCGTATGGAATAAAGAATATTTTTGGTTTAGATTTTGACCCAATAACTAAAAAGATGTGGTACAGTGAAAATGGTCCTACATTTGGTGATGAAATAAATTTAATAGAGCCTGGATTCAATAGTGGTTGGTCCAAGATTCAAGGTATATGGTTTGTGCAGTCACAGGAAGGACAGATTGCAGAACCTGAAAAAGGTGAGAGAGCCCCTGAAAATCCGCAAGGGCTTGTTGATTTTGGAGGCAAAGGCAAATACAGTGCTCCAGAATTTACTTGGGATCATTCAGTTGCTCCCACGGCTCTCAGATTTCTCAATTCAAGTCAACTCGGTCCAAAATATGAAAATGATATGTTTGTTGGAGATGCAAAATATGGTAACATATATCATTTTAAACTAGATCAGAATAGGACCGGGTTAAATTTGGATGGTCCCCTTGCAGACAAAGTCGCCGATAAAATTGAAGATCTAGGAAGTACAATCTTTGCAAAAGGTTTTGGAGTAATAACAGATTTACAAGTAAGCCCAGACGGCAATCTTTACGTCCTCATTTAGGTCAAATCCTCCAATTAGCTGGTCGTCTCCCTTTCCGCCAAAAATGGTACTGCCTCCTCCACCAAATAGAATATTTGGTCCGCCTCCACCAACAAGTACATCATTCTCAGTGTTACCAAAAAGAATACTCGATCCATTGCCAGCTTGAATTGCATCATTCCCAGTGTTACCAAACGTGACTTCGGTACCAAGCACTCCCTGAATTTTGTCATCTCCTTTCAGACCGAAGATAGTTCCATCCCTGGGTGGAGCAATGATCGTATCATTTCCACCAGTACCGTTACATATAATCATAGGGGCTAGTAGATTTCCGGCACATCTTGTTTTCTTCCCTAGGGGTGTTTCGATAATGGTCTGTGTTCCTATTAGTTTCTTTCCATTAGCTGTTTCATGTCCTAAGCCCATTGAAATTATCATAACCATGATCAGAATTGGAACCGTGTGTTCTATGTGCACTTCCGTGATTCATCTTTTCTATATAACAAAATAACTAAGTAATCTTATGTATTTAGGGCTCGTAATTTTATGCTAAAGATCATTAACAAAAAAAGTAATATTCAGAGTGACCAAAATCAAGAATTTTTGCTAAAGGTACTAGTTCAAATCGAATCCTCTATTTTCCGAGGCTCATCTCGTAACCTCAATTCTTTTCATCATTTTTCTTTCGATTTCCTTTCCTTTGTAATAAAAACTGCATATGTAGAAATCTAGTTATGATGGCCATTAAATTTTCCTTCCTTCACTTTCCGTAATATGGTAGTTGTTGATTCGATTAGCGTATCTATTGTTGTTTAATAGCTGCCAGTATTGTTCAACAAATCGTGGAGTCTATACGCGATTTCTCATCCTCTCAATCATAATGTACCATAG
>JBPCNB010000246.1:0-10793 GCA_051001675.1 Nitrososphaeraceae archaeon
ATTAACCGCTCTTAACGGTCCATCTTGTTGATAGATCACTCTCTGACCCCGTAGTACAAATTAAATTATCTGTCATCCATATCTAATTAAGTGACTTGCGACGATACGAAATACACTCCCACTTAAATTACTGGTTGATTCATGTAGAATGGTTCATGTTCAGTCTTATCCAAGAAGGGAAGCAACAAGGTCAGTATATTAAAGATATCAAATTTTTCATGGATAAGTAAATAATATGACAGAAGATAAGGAGAAACAGGCCGATAGTGAGAAAGAGAAAAATTTTGATAAATCATCCTCGTTAGAACCAACTGATTCTCATGCTTTAAACGATAAAGCAAATAGTAGAATTTCTTCTTCTGGGTGGAAAACCCTGGCTATCCTGGGCTCTTCTATACTAATTACTATGTACGGAGAAACTATGCTTTTACCTGCGATTCCGGACATTATCAAAGAATTCAATATATCATATAGTACCTCGTCATGGATACTTACATCATATCTCATTGCAGGCGCTGTTATGACACCTATAGGAGGGAAGCTATCTGATATCTACGGAAGGAAGAAAATGGTATTGATAATAATGATAATCTACATTATAGGAATTTCCCTAGGGGGACTAGCATCTGACATAACCTTTCTAATTATTTCAAGAATAATTCAAGGGATTGGTATTGCCATGTTTCCGATAGCATTTGGTATTGTACGAGACCAATTTCCTCCAGAAAAGCTGGCAATAGGTATAGGGACCTTCAGCGCTATGTTTGCAGCTGGATCCGTTGTCGGCCTAGCAATTGGTGGAACCATTATCCAAAACTTCGGATGGCGTGTTACATTTTTTTCAATAATACCTGTGTCCTTTATGCTCTGGTTTGTAATCAAAAAATTCATTTATGATACTCAAAATCGATCTCCATCACTAGAATTTTCTTCCTCGGTAAAACCTGGCACACCCGCTGATGCCGATATCCTGGAACACAATATACAAGGGTCGAATGAAGCTCCAAATAGCCATACTCCTAATAAAAAGAATAGTCATGATGTGAAAGTAGTTAACGTTAACAGCTTCACACGGTCTATTGACATAAAAGGTGCAATCACACTTGCAATTACAATAACCTCTTTTCTAATTGTACTTTCCTATTTGGATACCGGCATTAGTAATAATGATATTGGAAGTGACCAAATCTTAGGGAGAGATAATGCTACATCAAACACTGCTCCGCCACAAATTGTCGTAGGTTTTCTGAGCGTAGGAACTATTTCGTTGACGATATTTATAATCACAGAAAGAAAAGCAAAGACACCATTAATTGATTTCAAATTGATAGCTAATAGGATGATACTTGCTTCCAATATATTACTATTAATAAGTTTTCTATCAATGTTCACAGTGTATCAAACTATTCCTTTCTTGGTAAGAAGTCCTGCGGCCGTAGGAGGTTTCGGGGGAGATCCAATAGCTACTGCAAACATTCAGCTTCCATTTATGGTTGTGTTTCTAGTTTTCGCTCCTTTTTCTGGGTTTATAATATCCAAGCTGGGAAAAATAAAACCCACGTTTATAGGAAGCGTGATAGCTGCGATAGGATTCTTTAGTATATTCATTATGCATTCTACGCCGGCATTAGTAGCAGGTACACTTGCCATAATAGCTACTGGCTTATCCTTGATACAGGTCGGAGCCTTTAATATCGTTTTGGAATCGACACCCAGACATCTTAGTGGAACATCTCTTGGAACGACCGTTCTTCTTAATCTTATAGGCGGAGCGGTTGGGCCAGCTATCGCGGGAATAATTATGCAAACGAATCAAGTTACGATAGCTGGAAGTAATGTTACTGTAGGTTCATTTCCTTCCCCGCAATCTTATTATCTGATATTTCTTATCACTGCATTACTTTCGTTAGTATCAATTATACTTGTTTTAATCATAAAGAAAACGACTCCTATGAAACTCGCATGATATCTTGAAAAAAGAACCGATACATTAGCCACTCTCGTACGTAATCAGATTAAGTGTTTACTTTTCGAGTCTCTTATTTCACCGTTTCATGCTACTTGGGCTGTTCTTTTTGTGTCTGCTATCTGTGGTTGACGGAATTTCCAAACGCCATTTTAACCTGTATTGACAGCTAAACTTCTGCTTAGCTCTTCTAATGTTTTATCTCTGCTCAGGCTCTTTAGACAGTTCTTTGTTGCCATCAATTTATTATTACACTTACCATCTATCGTTATCCCCCAATAATCTGTTGTCCTAAACTTTACTCATTTTTCTCTGGCGTTTGCTTTGCAACCCATTGTTCATACATCTTGATTAATTCGTCAATATCTTTCTCTTTTTCTGAATAGGTAAGTATTACTCCGAACTTCCTATCTTTGTTATCATGGCCTCTCGCAAAATATCCCCAAAAAAAGTCTGGGAGCCTTTTGAAATTCTGCTCATTCCTTGAAACGTCGATTAAATTATTTGCAATAGTTTTTAGTACATTGACAGCATCATCAGGGTCTATCATCATTATCTGACATTTCATTCTGATTTTTGCTTAGTATAAATTTATTTCTTGTATACGGCATGACTCGAGTGAGGTTGTCTCGTAATTTAATTGGATAAAATATTTCTATCACTTACAACACCTCATATCATAAACCACCCCAGTTCGTACTGTTACTTTTTAGATAAGGTTGGGATATTGATCAATATTTATTATAGTTATAAGGACACCTAATGGTGCAATCTCGGTTCGAATCCGTTGGAAGGTTTTAGATACGCTCTTCTTTAGGCTCATTGAAATGGTGAAGCAAGTAGTGTCACTTATTCTATATCAGCTACGATCAAAGATGATTCTAAATCCCAAGCAAGTATAATCATTTTATTGATTACAATACTAAATACTACCGTCTACTGCAGCAAGACACTGCAAAATCATTTCACGATTTTTTCTTTCCTTTATTATCCAAGAAATAAATTTATCTATAGTAAATATATATTGCTCATGGAAGCTGGTGGGGAGATATCCCCCTCGAGTGAATACTTGGACAGTGATATATTTTTGGTTATGGAGTACAATTTCTTCCTTCGCAGAATCTTCACTCTCTTCTATTATGCCACAATATAATGCCAGCGGTTTATTTAGATTGCCTACAATCGTAGCAGCTTTTTTTAGCTTATTTTTGAATTGTTCGATTAACCATTCATCAACAACACTTTCTTTGGACTCGTTTCCATTAATGGAAATCAGGTTATTCTGTTCTTTCTCATCTTCCTTATCATTACGAGGTATACGTTTGTATTTGTGAGTCAAGTAGGATATTGAAATTGCATAAACTTGTCATTTATAGCAGTATGAGAAAAGTTATTTATCTCCTACTAAATTCATTTACACTATCATGTGGTTTTTACCCTATCCAACATTGAATTAGTATTAATGGGCTGTTTAATCAGCGTCTTATTCATTATGTTAGTGACTAAAAATCTTGTACCATTTTGTGAAATTATACTGTATTCCAACTGCACAATGAGTCACGGTAATAAAGAGAGGTATACTGCTCAAGATGAGATAGAGATATTAGAAATACTTGTGATTACTGGCTAAACTACTCGTAATACCACTTGAAAATTGACCCTACCATGATTACACACTCACAAAATGAGATTGCATTCACAAATGCTATATTATTTAAATCACATGGCAGTGATATGTCTTAGCATTAAGAAGTGTTTGTTAATAGAAGTCGTTTCTATTTGAAATCTGATCATGCGTACCAAGATGTTTTAATTTAAGATTATTATCTGGTCCCTGAACTATATGCAACCGTATGTGGCCCAATTTCATCTGAATTGTGGTAAGAATGTTTAAATGTTCAACCTAAAATACGGTTTTAATATCATCAAATAATATAATGGATGCAGGTGTTCTACAGTCTAGAAACTCTATCTCACAACTATCTACACTACTTGCCGGCCCAATACTTCGTAGAGTAGATTCCAGCCAAGTATGTATATGGATAGCCTGTAGTAAACCTGTAACCATACGGGCAGAGGTTTTTAGAGCGTCAGATTTTGGCAGTACCAAAAGTACCAAGGATACATCAAATGGTAGGCATATCGGGCCTATTGGAGTCGGAACTGCTGAATCAATAAAGCTAGGAGAACAGCTCCATATCGGACTTGTAATAGTATATCCAAGTCGGGTAGATACGAGCGAGGAGTTATCTCAAGATGTAAAGCCTACCTTTCCAACAGACGAACTATTAGCGTACGACTTAGAAGTAACCTACGATCTTAATAACCTCAGAAATATTAAGGAAAGTAAACGATTAAAAGATTTTGGTCTATTAAGTGGGATTAATACAATTGTCTACGAAGACAGCAAACACTCTAACGGTATTAAATATGCGAGATTGCCGACCTTCTTCATAAGGGGCAATAGAAATAGTCCCCTAAACCTTTTACACGGATCGTGCCGTAAACTACATGGAAAAGGCGAGGATTGTCTAATAATGGCAGATGAGATGGTGCGTAAATCAGTTACAGATCTGACCAAGCGACCCAGCGTTCTTTTCCTCACCGGGGATCAAATATATGCTGACGATGTTGCTGATGTTCTCATAAAGTATCTCACTCAATTCAGTATCAATCTGATGGGATGGGAAGAACAGATAAATGGTTCAGACAAAAAATTATCTGATATTCCTGTGGGAGGAAGACAACAGCTGATCAAAGACCTTGCCAAATTCACATCTGAAAATGCAAGGAATCATCTACTTAGCTTCGGAGAATTTGCTGCTATGTATCTTATTGCCTGGAATGTTGAAAACTGGCCCGAAAATTATACCACTGAATTCAAAAAGGTTGATTCCCAAACGGATCAAAAGAGAGTTCAATTAGAGATTGAGCAACTGGATCAGGCAAGACGAGCAATGCCGGCAATACGCAGAGTTCTTGCCAATGTACCCACGTATATGATTTGTGGCGATCACGAGATCACCGATGATTGGAACATTACTAGAGAATGGTTAGAGCAGGTAAGGTCTAGTGCTTGCGGGACGCAGATTGTTGCGAACGGTCTAGCAGCATACTGGGCTTTCCAAGCTTGGGGAAATAACCCGACCTTGTTTGATCAGAACTTTGTCGACGTTGTTAGTGGGTATCTGGGCAGAGCCGGTGATGTTACATCCGTTCACAGGAATGCTTTCCAAAACTATCTTTGGGACTTCCATGGCTGGATATTTGATGTTCCAACCATTCCACCGACTTTGTTTTTGGATTGCAGAACACAGAGACAATTCGATAACTTCAAGGGACCACCGCGGTTAATTAATGACGAAGAATTGCAATCTATTTTGCGTTTCACTCGACGAATGGACTATGAACAAGGTCAGCCAATTATCTTAGTATCTCCAACTCCTGTTTTTGGGTTTGACTTGGCCGAGGAATTGCAAGAATACCTGGCAAGTAAATCTACTATTTACAAATGGGACTTAGAGACATGGTCGGCTAATGAGGTAGGTTTTATACGCTTTCTTTCATTTCTTGCTCGTGATCTTCACACACAACACTGCATCTTCTTGTCGGGAGATGTTCATTACGGATTTACAATAAGTGCTACTTTTACACTCTTGCCCAAGAGTGATGTATATAGAAAAGATGAAGAGAAAAAGGATGACGATCTAACAATGAATATAACACAACTAAACAGCAGCGCTTTAAAGACTACCAGTTTGGGAAAAGAAATTCTTCTTAATGAAATATTAGGCCATTTTCGCGAGTTGTTCGTATCAAAGCAATCAATAAGAGTAGGTTGGAATGGTGTGTCGTCCAAAGCAAAGAAATTGAGACAAGGGGACAAGGACCTTCGTTCGGTTATAAATGATCTAAAGCAAAGGTCTAATGCAACTGAACAAGGGAGATGGAAAGAATACCCAAACATGTCTCCAGATTGGATTGAATCTAGATCCATACATAAGACATTTAGTCGTTACGGTTCTAGACTAATAATAGCAGATAATAATCTAGGATTAGTCAGTATTTATGGGGATAGACATAAAATACTTAGTCATAAACTACTTGTTCGCAAGAAAAAAGAAAACACTACAAAGGTTTGGGAGACCATTACAGAATTAGGAACATGGTAATATTATGAATTATTACCAAGCATTAACTAGGGTTCGCTAATACCTCTAAGAAAATTTTATTTGCTCTTTCTAATACCTAGTGTTAAATCCCGTTAGACGCTCTTATTTTTAGCAGCCAGAACGTACCTCTGTACCTCATCTAATTTCTCCATGGAACTATAATTATTCTGAAGATCAGAATAAGACGAATCATTTCGAACTTTCTCTAGGAATGCAAGTACTTCTTCATTTGTAACGCCGTGCTTAATGTCATAATCAATATTTCTGCAAACATTAGCAATGTTATTATATTTTTTGTATTGCTTTCTCTGCCACGAAGAAGCGTTCTCTGACAATTCTGTTACAAACTTTACAATCGTTTTCTGCATGTGTCCGACATGCCATTCTTTCATAGGAAAACTATTATTTTGTGACAAAAAAGCAATAATACAACACTTTACACACATATAATTTTACTACAAGAAAGGCATCCAAAAATCAATAGTTCCTAAACATGTTCAATAAATGTCTACGGGTGAAGAACTACTCGGTCAACACCTGCTGAACCTCATTTTGTGACAAATGTGTATTGCCCTTCTCGCCACATACTATTTAATGAGATATGTAAAAAATGGTGATGTGTCCCTAACCCTCCTGTTCATATTCGTTCAGATTATGAGGGTTTTTAAATAAATGATATCCATAGCGGCGAAGAAATTAGCGTTTCAAAAAATATAGAATTCAACACCATTCGAAAACCCTTCCTACTTTATTTCATAGCTCTCCAAGGCGTCTGTAGATGGGCTTCTAATGAAAAGCAAGAATGTTAATAAAGTTATCCCGAACAAGGCAACCCCTATGGGCAGATGTAGTGAAACAAATCTTATGTCAAGTCTACTGTTAACAACCAATGCACCTATCACGCTTTGTATCGAAACAACAATAGCGGCCAATATCGTTAAGCGCCGCAACTTTTTGATTCTTACATATGCAAAAGTTGCAGTGACATAGAGCGTACCTGCAGTAATAACTACAAATATACGATGAAAATACTCAATCATGTAGCTGGGTTCTGGTGCCTTCAAGAACCCATTGGGACACAGTGGCCATCCAGGGCATGATAAAGATTGGTGAATAGAACTTAGGTATACTCCTATTATCATCGTCGAATAAACTAAAGACACAGAACCAAATGAAAGCCACTTGAATCCATTTCGCATCATAAAATAACATACTAACGAACATTTAAACTGAGAAACATGGACTATGGAAGAAAACCCTGGTGTGAGTCAAAACACTGTGGTTGAATTGGGCTTTTAAGAACTAAATACGAAAACCACTACCGCTTCTCGGTGGCATCGATTTTGGAAAATCGGGATCTGTAGGTTATCCACTCTTACTAGCTGATAACTGGTGAAAACCAATCAAAGATCATCCTGCGCTTTTTTCAAAAGCTCATTAAATGCGCCGTTTCTTCTAGTATAGAATTTCAAAATTTCATGTTTATCAATAAGATGTGCCCGTTAGCTCATAAAAGCATCTAGATTGGCATTCGTCGTGGTTGTTGTGATTGCATTGTCATTGTTTTTGGCATTATTAATAATGCTAATACCTCTCTTTTTACCATCCATCTGGGTTGCTTGTCTTACTAAGCTCAGAGAGGTATAGTCATGTGTGTCTGAAAGGTACACCGTATATATCAGAGCGCTATTTTTTCCTTCAGCTTTTCTGAGGGTCCTGCCTACTCTTTGAGCAGCTTGATTCATGTTAGAAGTGCTTGCCAATATAATGGCGATTCTCACTTGAGGAACATCGTATCCGATTTCTAGTGTATGGACAGAAAGCAGAGGATAAAAATCTGTGCCCCATTTTGATAGGATTTCTTGTCTTTCTTTAGATTTTAGTTTGCTTTCAATTATCATTGATTTTATTCCTTCCTTCCGTTCCAACACCTCCTTCAGCTTCTTGATAGACTCTATTGTTTCACTAAATACCATTATTCGTTCTAACGAATGCTTTGTTGCAATCAGTTCTACTGTAGCCGAGATTTTATTTTGTGCTGAATTAATGAGATTTTTTCTATTTCTTACATTTTCAAACCAAGACCTTGCCCATTTTGCCGATATGCCACCTTTTTTAAGTATCATGGCCATTGATCCTGGATCAGACACATTCAACTCATTAGAAATCTTCCTGATCTTGTTCGAATAGCTATTATAGAGGATTTTTTCCTCAAAGGTCAATTTAGCCTTTATTGGTATTACTATTGGTTTTGCAAGCCTTCCATCTTGAACTGCCTCTCTAATCATGTATTTTTTAACCGGTGGGAGTAAGGACACTATTGTATTGTAGTTAGGATGTTCTTCGTCGATGGTGGCAGTCAATCCCAATAAGGCCTTTTTACGAGTGGAATTACTTTCTTCTTCCCTTAGCGCATCGAACATCTTTCTCAACGTCATTGCAGAATCGGTTAGCAGATGCATTTCATCAAATACTATCGTATCAGAATTACGAATTAATTCTAGATTGTTAACTATACTCTGATAGGTGCTTACTGTTATTTCTCTTACCTCTTTGCGTTCTCCAAAATATACCCCTATTGATTCTTTAGGTATGTGATAAGACAAAAGCCGCTTAAAGTTCTGCTCGATAAGAATGATTCTCGGAACCAAAAAGAGTATTGATGGAACAGTATTATTTGATGTATGAACAGGACCGTCAACAAGGTTGTTTTGTGCATTGTTATGATTAAGATTTTCACTGGCTCTTCTTTTTGCACATTCAAATGCAATTTCTGTCTTTCCTGTTCCAGTGCTGTATATTATTGATCCTCGGTAAGCGTTGAAAACCCACGCATCAACTGCAGCGAGTTGATCTTTTGTAAGCTCAAAAGGAAACGTCAGGTTGAGAACAGAAGGTAGCGAGTTATTCAACACTTCCAGTATTACATCCTCTCAATGTATCATTAAACTACACTCTGAAAATTAGCAAACTCCTCTATGAGTGTAGAAAGCAAGCTGATCTTCTACTCTCTTGAAGAATTGCTTCGAGTTGACCTTCACGCCTTTCATTACAAACTTGACCTCTTTGGGATCTATTAGTTTGTTGGCTCGAACTGGCTCTATCCGATAATGATGGTGATGGCTGCCAAGAATTTGCCTTTTCTAACAACTCTTCTTGGCTTGACCCATCCGTGAATTCTATCCGTTGGAGGCGTCTCTTATAATCTAATTCATGCTCTTCAATCGAAGATAGGTCCTCATACTCATCATTTGAAGAATTTCCCCTTTTATTTGAATCCCCATCGTTCCCCATTTCATTAATCTTGGATATCGTCCTATAAATGAGATTCCATCTGTAAGAATGTTCATCTCAAAAGTGAGGCCTCCAAGATCCTAGTTAAACGGGTTATTAATCACACGATTATAATTAGTAAGCTGAACATGTGGTAATAATTTCGAGGATAAATGAAAAACAATCAATGGTAATAGTTCATTTTGTAGCAATGGCCTTCTGTATGATGCCCGCCTTGCTAAGTCCGACAACATTCTCTTTGTTTGTTTCACAACAGAACGCTATGGCTCAGCAAGAAACCCCGAAAACTGCTTCAATAGAAATACCATTATCAAAAGGATATGTAGATGTGAAAATCGCTTATTTCTTGGCAACTGATGCGTCAGATGAACAAGCTGTAAAGTCAATTATGACCAACACAGGCTTTACAATAAATTATGCTTCGATTTTAGCACAGATACCAGAATCTCAACGTGGTCAAGGATATCTATTCCTAAATGGAATAAAAGGTGAAGCGCTAAACGGGTTCCAGCTGCCGGTTGCAAATGCGATACCGCGGGACGAGGATTATAGCCCTAGATGAGAGTCAAACTTCGTAAAATGGAATGATAACGCTACAGCCTAGGAATTGAAGTCAGTAGAAGTGGTTCTATCTGATCAGAATAGTGGAGAGCTAACTGTCACTGAAACAGACATCATTGTAAATAGTCCAGCGGTAAATTACACAAGTGGATCATGACGTAAAGACAAAACGGGGACTATCTTACACTAGTGTGTCTTAGACAGCCTTTTTCTATTGTTTTTCTTAGTTTAGGTAGGAGTGTAGAAGATCAACCACCGACAGTATCACAAAGGAAACCCTTCCTTTTTATCTATTGGAGACGGGTCAATAAATCCCCGATTCTGCATGAGGATCCCCAGCCTCATTTATCTCGTCCAAAGATTTAGGTATGTGCAAAAGTTGTAAGACAATCCTTGGAATAGTGTGATCCAAATACCCCAGCCGGGAGTCCGAAGATTATAAAGTATTGAAAGAAGTCTTGAGGAAATCAATTAGAAGTCCTAGGAAGATATTAAGAATGCATCTGTCCACATAAATCACACACTATTTCAAAGCGTTTTCGAACCGATAGGTGGACCAACTACTTACCATATTATACATTCTTTAAAAACGAAACATTAGCTTGTGCCTGAGACTTGCTCATCGGATTTACTTCTATCTCTAAGCCCCTGTGGCGTACTCGCTGCTCAGCTAATATTGGATCTATTAATCTTAATGACTTGATAGACATTTTGAACCACGCCAAGTTAAAAACATAAAGTTGCATAATCCTGAGCGAGGAATGACTTTCGATAAGAACGGGCTGGCATTTGGTATACTT
>JBPCNB010000247.1:0-3148 GCA_051001675.1 Nitrososphaeraceae archaeon
GTGTTACTATTTGTCCCATCAATTATACCTGAAAGTTATCCTCAATTATCCAGTTTTTTAAATCCTCCAAATGTAAACCAACAATTCGTAACCTATCAAAAGCAAAGCAACTTTATTCATGAATTCAATTTGCCACCATCAGTTGACCAACTTGGATTGAAAGGTATTACAACCGATTCTCAAGGCAATCCGTGGTTTTACCACCAAACCAATAAGACAAGCACGGTTATGAAATTTAATCTTACAAATAATATATTCAGTCCTATTCTAGTTGAAGGCAAGACTGTGACAGATAATCCTGTGATAAATCTAGCAGGAGGTCAGATGATATACGATGAAAAGAGAAACACCATATGGTTTACAGACGCAAGAGTAAATGCTCTCGGAAATTTAGATTTAAAAAATGGGAAAATTACACTTACCCCAATTCCAACAAACAACTCTGGAATAATGGGAATTGTTCTGTCACCAGATAATAAAAAAGTATGGTTCGCTGAAATAATCGGAAATAAAATTGGTAGTTTTGATATTGAGTCTAAGAGTATAACTGAATATCCTACGGGCGATTTTACTGGACCTACACTCCTATCATTCGACATGAAAGGTGAACTGTGGATAACTTTATCGTATTCAAACAGCATATTGAGGGTGCAACCCTGGTTGCTTATTCCTGAAAGCAGAGCTAATGGAATGTCTGAAATAAAGTTGGAAAAACCCGATATATTTTCTCCATTCGGCATTGCAATAACACAAAATACACACAACGTGAGTAGAATTTTCCTCTCAGATCATGGATCAAGCAGAGTGATTGTTTCAAACCTGTCTTCAGAATTGAGAAATTATACATCGTACTGGACTTCACCATCTCAAGCATACCCTGCATCGCTCCCAAGTCAAGTTATTTCAGATAAGTTCGGAAATATCTATTTCGCACAGCATGGTGGAAATAAGATGTCCAAGATTTCTGCTGACAGTGGAGTGATGACAGAATTTGATATTCCAACAGGTCCGCTTGCAACTGTAGTATATATCGCAGTTGCTCCAGATGCCACAAAGGTCTGGTTCACAGAATGGGCATCAAACAGGATTGCCTATCTTGATAACACGCTTGAAGTGCCTCTTAGTTTAAAAACAAAAAGTAATAATTATGTATCGGCAGTTATCCTCCAAACAAATCAAACATATCCATTAAATATCATAGTTACTAGAAATAATAACGTACTACCATTCTTATCACTAAGTCAAATTGAATTATCTGTTGTCGGGATGACTGATTCAGGTTTGCAAGGGTTAAGCTACATAGCAAAACCACAACGATTTAACCTTAGTAATATCTCTAAGATGAGTGGTACTATAGACCTCAATGTTAATCCAGAGGAAGCCATAGCAGGTAAATATACTGCTATGACAAGAGTTTCGACATTTGACAGGAATAATTTAACTGTCTCGCTATTATATCCACAATCGGTTATTCTAGATGTACCAATCCATAAATCTCAATTACAGAATTTGCCTACTTCATTCAATGAGCAATCTTCAAACGCGGATTCTCTATTGATAGATATAGCCAGATTCACATCTATCTTTGTCACGGTAACTTTAATTGCCTTTCTTGTATATAGGAAGATTACTAAACGTAGAGAAAAAAACAGATAATGAAAAAATAATTACTAATTAGCTTCGTTCCCAGATAATATGCGATATTAGAAAGAAATTTCTGCCTGTTAAATACGACTAATAAGAGTGAGTGAAATATGGAACGGGGTTTACAGCAGCGATGCCTCATTCTTCGGTGATGGTCCTAATAATTTTGGATTAAATTATTATGAAGAATCCAAGAAACATGGAGTAAAAAAATCCTGGAGATAGGTTGTGGACAAGGTTGAGATACAATATTTTTTGTTTCAAATGGCATAGATGTGATCGCTATAGATTCTTATAAAGAATTTGACCAAAAGCGGCAATCGAGTATATCGCATGTATCACACAGAACTCTATCCCATAGCGACCTTCAAAACCTTTGTGAAGCCAGTATATGGGCATCTAGATGGCCCTTTTTGAGTGTCAGGTCAAGCGCTATATAACGAACATGAGAAATATTGCAAACCCATCTGTTGGAAGATGTAAGAGTTGCACTCTATATTGCAGACAAGAAAGAGGCCGGGATAATGTTCCCTGAAACAGAAGGGGAAGTAGACATGACAACTCTATTTGTAAGTGACGATCCAGAATTCTGCGAATGGTGTTCCGATCTATTCGAACATTTTTATCAGAAATCAAAGCCATTTGATTTAAGTAAAATGAATGTTGTAGAGTGACCGAGTCAAGCTGCAGGAATTTATTGTAAGGGACCATTATAATATGTTAAGTGAATTCCACAATATGTCTCGATGGATTAACAAAGGAAAAATAAAATGAAAGGAGACAGTTTTTGAAGTTTTAGAATATGCGTCTAAAGATTTGATCTCATCATCAACGGAGAAAATATAGGAAAAATGCTTGTAAGGAACGGACCTGACTCGGTGGTCGCCATCTACTCTTTTCCGCCTTCCATTTTGGTTAGGACTTCTGGTCGAAGTCCTATTTTCTGAACTTTTTGTGATATTTGAAGTGTCATTAGTTTGGGACGTAGCAGGAGTGGCTGGATTCTCATTGTTTTTGTTATCTATCTATGGAGGCAATAGATAGCCGAGGAAAGTAGCGAACTGCTCAAAATAGTGATTTTGGTATACTCAAGACGAAGGAAAACATGAATTATACTAGAACCGAAACTGTTCGATTCAAATAGAAATGAAGTGGTATTACTGAGGGGCTGTACTCGTGGCTGCAATAACTATAATACTCATGATGGGAAGGAGTACAGAGTTAAGTTGGCAGTTCACAGTGAACCTGTTTTATTCATCCCACTTAATGCTGGAATCCTCCGGAAATAGGTCATCCATTGGCACAAACGAATTTCCACGAATTTCGCCGTTAGGGGAAATCTTTCGTGTGCACAATAATGTAGATTGATCCGTTAACCATCAAATTATAAAAATCTGACAAAGATTTTTCTTTTAATTCACATTGAAGATCATCCTTTGTTGCACCGCCAGCAGCAAGTGTTCCTGTTAACTTCCCTTCTGAAGTTACGTTGACTATTTTAACG
>JBPCNB010000248.1:0-1462 GCA_051001675.1 Nitrososphaeraceae archaeon
ATAACTACCTTCTTCCCATACAACATATACGTTGTTGGCAAACGATGATAACTCTGGATTTACTCTTTTGATATTGTTGCTCAGACTTGATGAATAGTTGATAGTATTTCCAGGGTAGTTTAACAAGGATTTAGAAGAGTTATTATTTTTAACATTGTTGATATCAACATCGCCTTTACTACTGCTTGCTGGAAGGAAGCCCCCACAGTTTTCATCAGTACATTTACTGCTTGGATTTGTATCGGAACCATAGATATCAATGAATTGATTTGTGAGTTGGTTGGACTGCCCGACCAAAAGCAATATTAACAATATAGCTATCACCTCCATAATAAGCCAATTCATAGGAGCCAGCATCTATAAGAGACTATAGCCTCAGGTATTATATATTGACATTCTTCTTAAATTCTTAAATTGTTAAGAATTTAGAAAACAAAACCTGTGTTACGCATCAACCAATAACATTCTTTGATCTCAATTAAGGCGATGACAAGAGCTTAGCAATGATAGCGATTAACACATATTACCTTATTCTAATAGTACTACAAAATACTTTTTTTCTTTACAGTCATTCCATTACAATGGCAAAAAATAATAGATATTAGTCAAGCATATATTTGACGCTAACTTTTTTAGGTTGCTTTCTGAATTAACAACCTGGAATTATATTTGACTCTCGAAATGCTGATCTCGGCGAATTTCTTTTACGACTACATTCATGGCTTTGTGAGTTGGTTCGAGACGCTTACTTGGTGGCAAGCTATCCCGTTAATGTCGCTTATGCTGATAGATATTGCAAGAACTGTGGGCAAAGCCATAGCTTTGGGCATATTAAGTGTGAAAAGACGGTTCAGACCCTTCAATTTTGGCCTTGCCAAAATAACCTACCCAAAAATAACTCTCCTTATTCCTGCACATAACGAATCAGTATCGATTAAAGATACAATTGAAGCTGCTTTAGAAAATAATTATGCTAATAAGGAAATAATAGTTATAGACGACCATTCTTCTGACGACACTTATAATTTAGCTAAACCCTATGTCGAACGGGGGCTGATCAAGTTACTTCGACGTTCAGGGATAAAGGGTTCAAGAGCTTCGGCGGCTAACTATGGAGCGTTATATGCTACTGGGGAAATTATAATGGTAACGGATGGCGATACCTTGATTGAGAGAAATACATTCAAAGAAGTTGCAAAATATATGAGCCTGCCAGGCGTAGTTGCAGTAGCTGGAAATGTAAGAGTGTTAGCTGGGGACAAGGGCGTGAAAAACTACTTGACAAAATGCCAATCTTATGAATATTTAATTTCCTTTGAATTAGGCCGACGAGTCAGAACTATTCTAAATGTTTTAGTAATCATTCCTGGAGCATTTAGCGCCTTCAGAAAAGAATCTGGAAAGAAAATAGGCCTCTTTGACATAGATAGCGTCACAGAGGACTTCGATATAACGATTAAAC
>JBPCNB010000249.1:0-10552 GCA_051001675.1 Nitrososphaeraceae archaeon
GTGGTATGCTATGGAGCATTAATCTTTAAAAATAAGAGGAAATGGGATGATGCGCTTGACACATGGGCAGTCCACGGAGTCGGGGGTCTCGCAGGAGCACTTCTCACAGGCATATTTGCTGAGAAAAGGTTCACAGACTGGGGAGACAACGGACTTGCATTTGGAAACCCGGCGCAGCTTTACGAAAACGCCGTGGGTGCATTTGCGGCTCTCGCATGGGCAATGGGCATAACAGCACTGATAATAAAAATCATGGATGTAGTATGGCCAGGTGGAATCAGAGTCACTCCAAAAGAAGAGGAAGTTGGACTCGACTTGTCACAGCACGGAGAGAGGGCATACGTAACGGAATAGGGTGCTGGCAATGTTAGTGTAAATAGGAAAAGGAAACGAAATAACTTTTTCCTCTCTTTTGCTCCTCTAGATTTTCTCACCCTCTTTATGATAGATTTGAATTAGATCAACTAACAAGGATACTCGCTAGATAACCTCAGTGAACTAATATCAACTTTTTGTACAAAATTTATTACAAAGAGAGACCTGTTACAGCTAATGGTGGATGCTAAATATAGCACTGTTCGTCTGTCGATAGATGGCGATAAATTTGAGATTTTAGTGAAGCCCGATTCTGCATTGGAATATAAGACGGGTAAAAGAACTGACTTCTCAAGTATACTAATTTCTGAGGAAATATATTCTGACGCTAACAAAGGTTCAAAAGCCGCCAGCGAAAAGTTGACAAAACATTTCAAGACAAAAGATACAAACGAAATTGCAAAGGAGATCCTTTCTCGAGGCGAGTTGGCTCTTACTACAGACCAGCGTAGGAGAATGGTAGAAGAGAAAAAGAAGCAAATTGTACAATTTATCAGTAGAAACTTTGTGGATCCTAGGACACACATCCCTCATCCGCCTGTGCGAATTGAATCTGCAATAAATGATGTCAGAATTGTTATTGACCCGTACAGGAGGCCAGAAGATCAGGCCAAGCAAGTAATTGAAGCTCTGAGAAAAATATTGCCCCTAAAGTCCGAGGTTTCTGTATTAACTATTACTGTTCCAGCTCAATTTTCGGCACAGTCCTACAGCATAATGAAAACCACAGGGGGTTTTAAAAATGAAGAATGGCTCTCTGATGGTTCCCTCAGAGTCGTAATAGAGGTAAATGCAGGAACCAAAGGCACAATAATAGACAGAATAGGATCTGCTACGAAGGGATCTGCCCATATAACTGAGGCTTAAACCTCCCATTTCCTATGTATATAAGCAAAACACTCTGATGTTGACACTTAGAATATAAGTCCGATGTTACTGAGCTCAAGGAGATAGAGTAAATGAAAAGATCCAATTTAGACTATGATAGGGCCTTTGCTCATCATTATCATAATCGATGTCGATCCTATGAGGAGTTGATGAAGTAAAGGGTGCAAGAACTTAAAAGAAAGTATGTAATCCCTGGCGATAAAATCGTTGATGGCAATTTTAGGCCATTGATGAATGTAATTAGGATTGGAGATTCTATTATTTCAACACGAATCGGAATTGCAGAGGCTGGAAGAGACGGCATTAAGGTTATACCGTTGTCAGGAGTCTATATTCCTAGAGTAAATGATATAGTGATTGGTAAAATTATAGATCGGTCTTCTCTCTCATGGGATGTAGACATCAATTCCTGTTTCTCGGCTCACCTGCCTGCACAGGATGTGTTTGGAAGGGACTTTTCTCCGGCCCGGGACGATATGAATAGGGAGTTAGCAACAGGCGACTTGATCACAGCAAGAATCATGGCATTTGATAGAACAAGGGATCCGATGGTTACTATTCAAGATAGAGATTTAGGCAAAATACCGCGAGGTGAATCACTGAAAATCTCTGCAACTAGAGTCCCAAGGCTTATTGGAAAGCGGGGTTCCATGATCCAAACAATCGAGCAGGCAACACAAACGAGGGTCCTGATAGGGCAAAACGGAATCGTTGTAGTAACCGGAAGAAGCCCGGAAGGAATTGAACTAGCAGTAAAAGCTATAAAAATGGTCGAGGATGAAGCTCATACTTCAAACTTAACGCAAAGGATTAAGGTGCTCTTAAATGTGCCAGATACCACGCCGCAACCTACAGAATCACCATCCGAAGTAACTTCAGCGACATCTGAACCATCAATGACAATGGTGCCAGAGCAGGCAGAAGCAAAGCCAGGACCACTTGAGGGACAACAACGGGTGCAAGAACCAAAACTACAACAGCCTGCACAAGGAACTACAAGTGCTCCGATTCCTGTGACTTCCTCCACTGATGCCACATCTGGTCCGTCTTCACATTCAAAAGGTCGCAGCAAAGACGAAAAGGGCCGAACGTCAGACAACCCGGGTTCGGCGATAACTAGTCCTGTCAGTGGTGAGTCACGAAAGACTAAAACTGCTGTAAAGGAAATACAAGAGGGAATGCAAGAACATGCTAAGAAGGGGGAGAGTTCGTAATGAGTCAAACAAGAAGCCTAATCGATAAACAAGGGAAGCGAACCGACGGGCGAACTGCAGAACAGCTTCGTGAAGTAAAGATTACTGTCGGTGTCCTAAAAAACGCTGATGGCTCTGCATTTATAGAATTTGGCAAAAATAAAATTATCGTTGCTGTCTATGGTCCAAGAGAAGTACATCCTAAACATATGGCACAGCCTGATCGATGTGTTCTTCGCTGTAGATATCATATGTCTCCATTTTCCACTGATACAAGAAAAAACCCTGCACCATCGCGAAGGGAAGTGGAAATTTCCAAAGTGATGCGAGAGGCCTTGGAACCAGCATTGATGCTAGAGGACTATCCGCGGGCCGCTATCGACGTATATGTTGAAGTATTACAAGCAGATGGGGGCTCAAGATGTGCAGGTATTTCAGCTGCCTCTGTCGCTCTGGCTGATGCGGGAATTAATATGCGAGACCTTGTAGCAGCTTGTGCTGCGGGTAAGGTAGACGAGAAGATTGTGCTTGACATAAACGACACAGAAGATAAAGAAGGTGGAGCAGATATGCCAGTCGCTTATATGCCACACCTTGACGAAGTGACTCTATTGCAACTAGATGGTATTCTCACACAAGATCAGTTCAACGAATGCTTTGATACAGCCGTTGAAGGCTGCAAAAGGGTATATGAAGTGCAAAAACAGGCATTAATGCAAAAGTATTTTGGTAATGAAACAGAGGTAAAGGAGGAAGCACAATAGCATGAGTTCATCGAAACGCTCGACTATAATAGTAGAACACTTACGCAGACAGCAAATGTGGGATTTTATTTCGAAGGGAAAAAGGTTGGATGGTAGAAACCTAGATGAAATGAGACCACTTGAAATCGAATTGGATATCATAAAAAAGGCAAATGGTTCTGCAAAAGTGAAACTTGGCAATTCAGAGGTAGTCGCAGGGATAAAGGTCGAAACAGGAGAGCCCTTCGAAGGACTTGAGAACAAAGGAGCGTTAATCATTTCTGCAGAGGTACTTCCTACTGCTTCTCCTTTTATAGAACCAGGACCACCGGATGAAGAAACGATTGAACTAGCAAGGGTTGTTGACAGAGGTATACGAGAATCCCAGATGCTTGACCTTGACGAGCTAGTTTTAATTCCAGGAAAGGTTGTATATACAATCTTTGTGGATTGTAGCGTCCTTAATACCGATGGTAATCTCTTGGACGCTACGTCGTATGCGGTTGTCTCAGCATTGCTGAGCAGTAAGCTTCCTGTTTTTGAAATGCAAGACGACAAAGTTGTTGATACGGGAAAAACGCGAGACTCACCCCTTACAACGATACCTGTATCCATTACCCAAGTAAGAATAGGTGATACAATAATTCTAGATCCCACCGCCGAAGAAGAGGCTTGTATGAATGCTAGGATTACGATAACCACAAACTCAAACGGTGAGTATGCTGCTGTACAAAAAGGTTTCACCGGAGGATTCGCAAGAGAACAGATCAAAAAGGCAGCGGAAACCGCGAGAATTAAAGGGGAGCAAGTTAGGGCCAAATTGCAGGAGATGACCACTAAGATTGGTTAGTAGAAGAAGAAAGGCTCCGACAGCACTAAAGGGTTTAGGCGTAAAATACGGAGCTACTGTTCGCAAGAGATATGGAAAAGTCTATAGTACGTTAAAACAAAAAAGACGATGTCCAAAATGTGCTTCATTGCAGTTTCATAGAATTGTGGTAGGTATATGGCAATGCCCAAAATGTAACTACAAAGTTGCAGGAGGGGCGTACACTGTCGAGGCACAAAAACTACGCAGCTAAATTGCAACTATCATTTAGGCAGAGACTAACGAAATCAAAGTCTAGAGGGGACACTACATCTCCTAAATTGTTTTCGAACTCAAATACTCCAAATAAGAATAGGGATAACTCCTTCTACTCTTCACCTAATCGTATTGCCCACTCGGTAGCTCTGGCATTAAAGCCTTTGAAGACATCTTCTCCCCCTTCCCTATATTCAACTTCCGCAGATCCATCTAATTTCGAGGCTAATACCCAAATTACCTACGATGGCAAGTCAAATGTGTTTATAGAGATCGAATCAGACGATATTTCCTCTCTGCGTGCAAGTATAAACTCCTATTTGCGGCTAGCGGATGCTTCATACAAATGTATACAAAGTAGCCAGGATTGAGACTACCTCTTTTTCCCTCGTTTACCGTCATATTTCGCCTAATTTGGAAGCATATATAACCGTATTTTTATCTAATAAGGTGGTATGAGCGAACAGGAACTGCCACCTTGGTTAAGGGAACAATTATCACGCTTACAACAGCTTCAACAAAATTTGCAGGCTGTTATGATGCAAAAACAACAGGTAGAATTAGAAATTGTCGAAACCGACAGGGCGCTAGAGGAATTAAGAAAAATAGAAGGCGACAATGCAGTCTATAAAGGTGCAGGGCCACTTTTGATAAAAACGAATAAAGACGATGTCTTAAAGGAACTGGAAGAAAGGAAGGAATTATCAAATACAAGGATAACTGTTTTAGGAAAGCAAGAGACACGGATAAAAGACAATCTAAAGGAAATTGAAAATAAAATTAATCAAATGATTCGTGGAACGCAAGGCGCTACTGCAGGTGGCGGCGTTGGATTCGGGACTCCCGCAGGAGGGCAAGGCGGTGGTGCACCAGGTGCGGGTGGTTTTGGAACTCGACCACAAAGCCAGTAATGAAGCTCTACATTTCTCTATTATTTTTAGCGAAGTTAATCACAAATCCTTGCACAACTTAAAGCTCACTGTGTAGAAGATTATTCTATCATATATTTTAATTTACGAAGTATAACTTTTAAAAAGTGTTACGGGTCGACGTAGGAGATTTTTAACAAGAAAACATTGGTATCATAGCCACGATAACTATAACATCGGTAATGACCATTAACGCCGGATCAATTGTGATGACTCGTGCTCCTGTCGAATATGTTCAGGACAATCAAACAGGAAACGATACCTCAGCAGGTGCATCTAACGCGACTGGGACAAGTGCTGAACAGACTGCTAACCTGACTGAGGGAGGTGCGAGAGGAGTCGATTGGGAAAAGAACTATAAACCATAATAAGAACAAAAATTTTACCCTATTTTTCGTGATAGTATTTCTGCCAAAGGCTACGAATTACGTTAAACAAATTAGTAGCTCTCGTGTAGGCTAATTTGTGCCTGCAAGGATTGTGGTAGACGAAAGAGAAAGAAGAAGTGGGATTCCAGACTTTCTACGTCAAGCAGGCGCGATAATTGATTTTGCACAATTAAAAGTGGGCGACTATGTGGTATCACCGAAAACCGCGATAGAGAGGAAGACTATACAAGATCTACTAAACTCCATTTATGATGGAAGGTTATTTGTTCAGTGCTCGCAACTTAATGAACACTATGCAAAGCCTGTTCTCATAGTAGAAGGCAATATCGTGGATCTTATGGATATTCCAGAAGAACAAGAGGAAGAGAATGAGAATGGAGAGCTTCGAGATTTTAAGGAGGAAAAATTGGCAAGCGAGGATGTAGAGGTCGGAGAAGAAACTGAGCAGCAATATGAAGAAGTACAACGACAACGAGACGCTATCCAAGACAAAGATGTAATAAACAATAATTTTCATAGCAAAACCACGGATCAACACAGAAGAGTAAAAGCGTTAGTTGAAAAGATACCTTTAATACTTGATGCGTTAACAAGGGTTGCTCTCGAATTTCAAATTCCCATTATCCATACTCCCTCTGCTGAATATACATCACAATTGCTGGTCGTTATGGTAAATAAATCACTACAAAATGGACAAGCCACCGGACCTTTGTTAAAGAGAATTAGAAAGGGGAACCCAAGATATATACAACAATTGTCGATCTTGTCTTCCCTTCCAGGAGTAGGAGATAAGCTTGCAGTAAGAATGTTGGACAGGTTTCAAACACCAAAGCGAGCGTTGAATGCCTCAGCTGCTGAGCTCGCAAGAATTTCTGGTTTTGGGACCGAACGTGCGGCAAGGGTTAGAAGGATTCTTGATAATACTACTAATCAAAACGACAACGATATTAGTCAAACCCTGGAGGATAGTAATACCACACAAAAACGGATGGAATTAAGCAGAAGGACGCTATTAGACGAGTTGATCAACAACAATAACAATGATGTTAAAAATGAAAATGGCAACGATGAGACGAAACATGGCTAGTATGAGAATAAGTACGACGGACTCTAAGAATTTCAAGTGGATTATATCCAAACCAAATTCTATCAAAAAACATAATAGTTTGGGCTACTATTAGAGACAAGTTATATTCTATGGCTTCTGATAGTATACGCATTGAGGATTCATCCTCATTTGTTAACACGAGCACCATTTTCTTTGAACTTGCTAGCGAACAAAGATTATCCATATTATTTAGATTAAGCAAGCAAAGTAGCAAGCTTGCACAGCTTGCAAAAGACCTAGATGTAACAATGCAAGAGGTTCACAGGAATGTCAATAGATTGCTAGACTCAGGACTGATAAGAAAGGACGCGAATGGCCAATTCTCACTAACTACTTTTGGTATTACGATATTACAACAGATTCCGACCATGAATTTTCTTTCGAGAAACAAAGAATATTTTACAGATCACTCTTTGGGAGATATTCCCATGAAATTTGTTCATAGAATCGGAGCGCTAGACAAATCGGAATATGTCGAAGGACTAGTTGCCGTTTTGGAGCTTTGGAAACAGATTTACAATGGTTCTAGGGAGTATATTTATGGGATGCTTCCCCAGATCCCGCTAGAATTAATCGAGACTTTGTTAGCAAAACTGAAACAAGGTGGCATTAAATTCCATTATATATTATCCCAACAAACCGTCGTACCAAAGAAGAGAGCAGATCTTTTAAAGAATGCAGGGTTTCAAGATTTATTGAAAAAAGGCCTTGTTGAAAGAAGGATGGTGGAAAAGATGCCTGTCGCAGTAATATTAAACGAAAAAGAAGCCACGGTTATGTTTCCAACATTGAAAAGAAGCCAGACTGTAGCAGATTTGAATTCAATATTTTATAGTGGCCGAGATAACTCATTATTCCATGAATGGTGTCTTGATTATTTTAGATATTGTTGGTATGAATCCAAAACATTTGATGAAAGTAAATTGTTGGAAGTTTAGACAAATTCGTTAAGATATTTCGCATTTTTTTAGTTGGCAACAAATCAAGCGCTTTTGATATATGACTATTTCGTAGTAGCCATTAAGAAAATACAAAACAAAATAGCGGAAACAAAGTCTGGGACGAGTTAACAGACTTGGCCGTCGGTTAGTCATTCAAAAGAAAGCTAAACCCCTATCATTCAATTAATTCAAGAAACAGCAGATTGTGTACAGAATTCGCCTAAAACTCACTTGGGAAGTGTCTCTATCTCTATCTGTACTCTATATCCTGATCTTGATACCGTTTTTTTTCAGATATTTCTTGACTTTGTCGATACTGTATTTATCATAGTGGAAAATAGAGGCTGCCAAAGCTGCGTCTACATCAGTTCTTTTAAAGACACACGACATATGCTCTGGCTTCCCACAGCCACCAGATGCAATTACAGGGATCCGCACAGACTCACATATTGCTTTTGTCAATTCTGTATCATAGCCATATTCCGTTCCATCAGTATCTATACTAGTTAAAAGAATTTCTCCAGCCCCAAGAGATTCTATTTTTTGAGCCCATTGGATCGCATCTATACCGGTGCCCACTTTACCGCCATAGATCTTTACTTCAAACCAATACTTTCCCTTATTGCGGCTATTATTAGGTTGTTCCTCCTTCTCCTCAATGATGTCGTTCTGGTTTTTATCCTTATCTTTATTGCTCTTTTGATTATACTTTAGACCCTTCTTATCATCATCTAAAGGAAAGAAGTTTTTCTTGCCGTCTTTCTTTTCAAAATCATAACTTCGTTTTGCATCTATGGCGACAACTATGCATTGCTTTCCAAATATCGACATCAATTCACCAATTAGTTCTGGGTTTTTTACGGCAGCAGTATTGATGGATACTTTATCCGCGCCATTGAGCAAAATTGCACGTGCATCTTCCAACCTTTTGATTCCTCCGCCAACTGTAAAAGGTATGTCGATAACCCTTGCAACTCTCCTTACAATATTTTTCATAGTATCTCTTCCCTGCTGGGACGCAGTTATATCTAGGAAAACAAGCTCATCTGCACCGTCGTCGCTATATTTTTTTGCAAGTGCAACGGGATCTCCTGCATCTTTTACTTCCGCAAAATGCACTCCTTTGACCACACGACCATTATCCACATCTAGACATGGAATGATTCTCTTCGATAGTGGCAACTTTTATGCCAACGCCTTTACCCTAGATAAGTCAAGTTTGCCATCATAGATAGCCTTTCCTAGTATAACAGACGAGCACCCTATTGTTCTGAGTCTCACTATATCCAGAAGGTTTGATACTCCTCCACTTGCTATAATTTTTGCGCCATTGAAAGTGCAGGCATTTGACAACGTATCGAGGTCAGGACCTCGTAACGTCCCATCTCGCTCAACGCTTGTTAACAGGAACTCATTAATACCCATGGACAGAAACAAGTTTATAGCTTCTGCTAGTTTGATTCCAGAAGGCTCCTTCCAACCTTGAACCATAACCATGTTTTTTACATGGTCAACTGATATCACAATTTTTTCCAGCTTCTTTCTTGGAAGCTGCTTTATTAATTCTGGGTCCTTCAGAGCCAGAGTGCCAAGTACGATTTTTGCGGCTTTTTTAGGACCGAGCATTTCATCCACGGCTTCCACTGATCTGATGCCACCTGCAACCTGCACAGGTATCTGGACTGATTTTATGATTTCCGAAATAATTTTAATGTTATTAGTTTCTCTACCTAATGCTGCATCAATGTCTACTGCATGTATTAAATCAGCACCGGCTGCCTGCCATTTTTGTGCTGTTTCTATTGGATTGCTGCTATAGGTAATCTTGTTAGCAGGGTCGCCCATAACAAGTCTAACTACACTACCTTCCATGATGTCTACTGCCGCTATTATTTTCATTTGTCCTCAACAATGGGAGTACGAGAACAGCTCTTCAGGAAATTCATTATTATTTGAGAGCCTATTTTACCTGATTTTTCTGGATGAAATTGAGTGCCAAAAATATTGCCTTTTTCAATAACTGCTGGAATTTCGTTATCACCATACTTCGCATTAGCGAAGACTATTTCTGTGTTCCTTGGTAGTATTCTATAGGAGTGCACAAAGTATACCCATGAATTATCTTGTACACCTCGTAACAGTCTACTGCCGGTACCATTCTTATAATTTGCATTTTTTCTCTTGTTACTAGTACTGCTGCTACCTCTATTGCTATTACTGGTATCCGTGCCAATAATTCTCTTTGTGCGGTTATTTGAGATATTCATTTTGTGGTTTACGATTTGAATGTTATTCCAACCCATATGAGGAACCTTAACTTTTTTCTTGTCAAGCATTCGAACTTGTCCATCGAGTATTTTGAGGCCCTCAAGGGTTCCTTCTTGACTGGAATTAAATAACATTTCCATACCCAGACATATTCCCAGAACAGGCTTCTTGTTTTCGATAGCGGTAGCGAGTAATTGTTTATCTTGTCTAACAGACCTAATTGCTGGGTCGAAATTCCCTACGCCCGGCAAAATTAGACCATCAAACTTATCGAGTGAATTCATATCGTGTATGATAGAAACGTTGCCAGCGCCATTTCTCTCCAAAGCTGCTTTCAAGCTAAAAAGATTGCCTGCTCCATAATCAAATATAGCTACCTCGGGATTACTGCTAGTAAGAGCAGCCTCATCTATGTGCCTTCTATGCTTATTGTTGTTGTTATTTGTCGGTATACTTGTCTTCATTGCAACTTCCGATATTTTTACATTGCACCCTTTGTGCTTGGAGTCCCTATTCTCTTGTCATCTATACTAACAGCCATCCTAAGGGCCACAGCAAATGCCTTGATGGCAGATTCGACTTTATGGTGGTCATTATCTCCGTACTGTACGACTATGTGTGTACATGCGTCAAG
>JBPCNB010000250.1:0-3362 GCA_051001675.1 Nitrososphaeraceae archaeon
TGTCATCTCGACATTCTTCCAATCGTTAGCTGACTGCATAAACCCATTCTGGGCAATTGTTCCGTGATCTAGTGTCTTTATTTGCCCTGGGTTGTATCCCGAGGTTGTATATACTCCGTATCGGACTTTACTGCTCCCGACTTTGAAGCTTCCATCGCTATTCTTCGTTAGCGAGGGAGGACTTGATCTGGGGTCCTTACCGTCAGTCATGTCCATGAACCACTTTTCTCCGCCTGCTTTTGTTGGATAGATTTCTTGTATTCCAGTTGGGTCAGGAGTTGGGTCAGGAGTTGGGTCAGGAATTTGGGTATCTCCATTAATATCTACTTCTGTAATGCTTGCCCAGTCGTTCTCTGAATTTTCCATATCTGTTATCCTTAAGTACTTAGCCTTTGTGTCATCCACATCAAAGGGTTCCGGAGATATAGTCTTACCGCCGCTCGTTCCACTGAAAATAGTTTTGGAAGTTTTGAAAGAAGGATCATTTGAAGCTGATATTATGAAAGTATTGGATCGGGTGTCACCACGATACCATGCAATATCAACCTTGCAAATAGGCTGCGCTGATGGACCCAAATCAAATTGAATCCATGATGGAAATCCAAAACTTGACCATCTTGTATTTGCATTATTATCAATAGTATTCTCAGGCACGTTACCATCATTTCCACTTGCTGATACTGCTGTGATCTGAGGAACCGTACATCCTGATTCTGCGGCCGCAAGCCGTCCTTGCACTGCCATCTCCTTTATACTTGCTAAATCATTTTCGGAATTTCCGTGAACAGTTACTCTTACGTATCTTGCAAGAGGGTCAGGTAGATTATCTCTTTCCGCAGATATAGTCTTCCCTGTGCTGGTTGTTGAAGCAATCTCTTCAAAGTTTATTCCATCCTGTGAAGTCGATACTACGAAATCATAGGATCTTCCATCTCCTTTAAACCAGGCTATATCCATATCGCATACAACTCTTGGCCCGTCTAAATCTAACTGAATAAATGAACCGACTGCCTCGTTTGCCCATCGGGTATTCAGGTTATTGTCGACAGCAAGCGATGCTGTTGCTGCCCCCCTTTCACCGTTCGCTCCAACCTTACTAATGGGTATTTTCTCGCAGCTGCTAACACTTGCTTGACCGCTAGCGGTTTGTAATCCCATCGAGCTAATCGCAGCAAATGACATCAGCAATATAGAAATTGCAGATAAGGCAGTTACCTTCTTCAGGAACAGCTCTTTTTGGTATCTCATAGTCTTCCATCCTCCCATAAACAACTATCAGTATGCCAAGCGGAACTCATTTTCTTAAAATTTGATGCTCCAAGTTGTCGTAAGAAAGGAGCCACAAAAGGAAAGGCCCCATATTCAGGGTGTAACGCCAAAAATGGATATTTTTTCATCCAAAAGACCGCTCGGGAAATTACTATTTATAGTGAACTTCAATATCATATTATGCTAATTCCAATGCATATTCAGAGTAAACAAGTCAGAGCTGTATTAGATAGTATAGGTGACACTTTATGCAACTCAATCTAATAGTAGACAATTTCAATACATTGTTATAAAAAAACTGCTATTGGTACGCATGCTGAAATGTAACTATTCTGTAAAGATTCGCATTGAAGGCATGTAGAACAGAAGTACGTGTCCTGGGGAAGAAGCTGTTAGAACTCTATGCATCTCTAGTGAAAAAATAAAAAGATATGATCTTCGTATTTAAACTTGGTATCCAAGCAAATATGAAGGCCGCTACCCATGTCTGGTTCGAGGTGATGTGTGCTGTAGTGGAATTCTTCTGTTAGACTTTCGGTTAAAGTTAATAAAGCGTGATGCGATTCTGCTACAATACTATCTTGCAACCAGATCAGAGAAAAGAACTGCTCTCAAGAAAAAGAGTAGCGAACCTTTCCATAATCATTCCTACTTACAATGAGTCAGAAAATATCATAGATCTGCTTTCGAGAATAACTAAGCTATTTTCATTTTCGTCATCCATAACTCCTGAAATTATAGTAGTTGATGACGATTCACCTGATGATACAGGGAAGTTGGTTGAGTATTACTCTAGACATAATACCGATTTTCGGAATCCAAACCCGTCTCAGCATGATCCTAATCATAATTATGATAATATTGCTTCTGAGCCCGAAACATGTTCTGTTCGAGTTATTCACCGCTCTCATAAGACAGGTCTAGTATCGGCCATACTGGAAGGGATAAAATGTTCACTTGGCCAATTTATTCTTGTAATGGATGCTGACTTTTCGCATTCCCCTGAACTAATACCAAGAATGATTCACGAGTTAGAAAGCCCAGATATCGACATTGTCGTTGCGTCACGTTACACTGCGGGTGGCTCCATAGTTGGATGGCCATTCAAGCGTCGGCTAATCAGTAAAGGTGCAGTTAAAATTGCCAAATATGGTTTACCTATAATAAAAGACGTAAAAGATCCTATGTCAGGTTTCTTTGCACTAAAGCGCCACGTTATTCAAGACATTACAATAGACAGTGCGGGGTACAAAATATTGCTTGAAATTTTAGTCAAGGCAAATAATGCGAGAGTAAAAGAAATTCCTTATACTTTTACTGACAGAAAAGCAGGTAAGAGCAAACTAGATCGAGCTGTTATTTTGGATTATATTAAGGCGATATATCATCTATACCGATATGGACAGAAATCTGTAAAGATACAAGCTAAAACAACTAGTGCCGAAAGGCGCAGATCAGTGCTTTTTCTATCCAAAGCAGGAAGATTCTATACAGTAGGTGCTAGCGGTTTGTTGCTAAACTACCTGGTTTCCGTCTTCCTAGCACACACCCCCAATGCAAACTTTGGCTATCTACAATCAACCATAGTGGGTATACTCTTGTCCAATATCTCAAACTTCGTGTTGAACAAATTTTGGACTTTTGAAGACAAGGATTTTGCACTTAGGAAGACACTGAAGCAGTATGCATTTTTCGCAGGCATAAGTTCTGGGGGAGCCGCCATTCAGTTAGGCTCATTGTATTTACTCCTACAGTCCGGTTTTTCTTATGAAGTCTCTTTGCTAACTGCAGTTGCCCTAGCTTCAATCAGCAACTTTTTGCTCAACAAAAAATGGACTTTTGGCGAAAAAATTTGGGGTTAAGAAATGTCAGATAATTTGAAGTGATGCCAAACAAGTTATTAGTATCGACTTTGACCAGGTAGCGTGCAAGATAACTTAGCCTCAATTCTGCAACCTAACCATGAAAATTTCACTATTATCATTGGAGGTATCACTCCACACCACAAAGGCAGTCTTTTGGTCTTGTGACACGGCAATGTGGGGGTCGACTGAAGTCCCTTCATTATTACTAAGGTTAACTCCGTCTGCAAA
>JBPCNB010000251.1:0-1303 GCA_051001675.1 Nitrososphaeraceae archaeon
AATTATGAGGTAGTATTCGTGCTATCTCTGAAGAGTTGTCAGCAATTATAAAAGTAGTATTGTTATCTGTGGATAATATCATGAATGCAGTCACCTACTACTATTGCAATCAAAAGGTGTAGTCATCGTCTTTGTATGACTTTGTTACTGTTGCTGCTGTTGCTACTGTTACTCTTTCTCTCTTGGCTTCTGCAGTAGGTAACCTGTCAGTATCTTTTAGAGTCCCCATTCTTATGGCAAATTCAATTGCCAAGATATGTTTGCATTTTAGTCCTCTTGTAGAGTTGTCCATACAACTAAACCATTCTATTACATCAGTCTTAAATTTGACAAAATAGTATACACTGTCTGTCGATTCACTTTCGACATAGAAAACGTCTGTTTGCATTAAACGGTAGATTCTACGTGAGATGGCAAGGACTCGACCCTTGCCCTCACGTCTACATTTTTTTATTGTTGTGTTTTTATGCTCAACTTTTAATTGTTGCATATTAATATATATAGTATATACTACCATTAAATGTATTGTAGAGATATACTATATATACAACAATGAATATACTATACATACTATGAAAAATATATTGCAGATGACTGCAAAAAAACTAAAGGTCTACAAACATATCACTATAAGAGCAGCCAGAAGTGGTGATAACCCACCCGCTATATTTCCTGCTCCACAAGAAATTCTAAAAGAAGCAGGTCTCAAAATTGGAGATAATTGTATCATCGGTGTTGATGGAAATAAAATTATTATTCTAAAAGAAACCGAACCTGAATACGAATAGAAATTACTAGGAGGATAACAAGAAATGAGTTCTTCTAATAATCAAATTAAAACCGAATTACTAATAAGATGTTACTGTCCGGAGGTACATTAAGAAAAAATGACCACCACTAATGAAATCGTTCCACCTGTTGAATATGAAATAAAGAGCAAAGAAATTGATAGATTGTATAATTTATTTTCTAAAACGGGTCAAGACCTCGATAAAGTAGTTTTAGAGAGTAGGACAATATTAGAAAATTCTGGCTATTCAAGAACTGAAGCAATGAAGAAAATAGCAGACGATCACAAACATCCAAGAGGTTTCTCATTGCCAAATTTATACAGAATGCTTCCAAAAGAGGATAAACAGTATCAGACCTCAAAGGTAAGAATTGATGGTAGTGGAGAGCAAAAAAAAGATTCTCAAAATGAGAATGATTTTACAACAGAATTAGAAGAATCAGATAATGAGGAAGATGAAGTACCTACAATAAAAACTGATCCAAAGTTTGTTGAAAATCTGGTAAAAGAAAA
>JBPCNB010000252.1:0-5370 GCA_051001675.1 Nitrososphaeraceae archaeon
GTTTAAAATCTGCAGCAGATAGAAAGCTTCCTTACAATGCTACATGATTGTCAGAAATATGCTTTGGCAATAAATGCTAAAGAAACACCTTTTATAACAGAATCTTTGATTATGGCTCTTCTATTTACACAGCATAAAATGATAGGTTGGTCATCAAGACCAGTCTTGGTACAAAAATTGAAACCAGGTAAGCACAAAGTAGAGCCGCAGGAAGGATTCAACGATTCAACCTTCGTTATGAAATGAAAAGTAGCGGGCTGAGTATTGTAGGGCTTACCTGCAGCTCTATTTTCTTTTAGTCCTCGCTGAACCTACCCGACAAAAAGGTTAGAAATGATAATTGATATTAAAGCCTCCTGATAGCCCACACAGATCATTATTCTATAATATCAATAAACCCTCGATGGAACTTCTATGAACTATGTTTGCTATTAACTAAGGATGAATTGATAAAAAGAGGGATGATAAAGTAGAGCCTCATCGTTTTATCTTTGGAAGAATGCTATTGTTGGAAAATATTATCTATCCTGAAAATTACCAAAAATAGCTTTTCTCATTATGTAGATGAGAAAAGTATTAGATTGAAACTACAAGTTGTTGTTTAATATCTAAAACAACCGTTGTAACCTAAGAAAAACCATACTTTGTTTAGCCTTTGCTCAAGTCTTAAATAACATAGTTTCGATCTTTAACTTTATGAGCGTTAGAAAGGGCAACAAGAATTTTCATACTATTTATGATGATAAAACATTGGAAAATATGAAACGTTACTATGGTATAGATACTGACGATGAACTAGTGAAATATATTAAAGGAAATCGCCTTATGGGACTTGATGAAGGCGACATTATGCATAATCAAAAGGTCAATAAGAAATCATAAGGATAGCAGCAGAATAAAAACACAAGTAATAACCTACGTCCGAAACATATTTGTTAAGCCACCTTCTGACGAATGAGTTCTGTTGACGTGGTCATAGGATCAAAATAAAGATAACTCATATCCAGTTTCTCCTTTTAAAATAACCTATCATGCCCCCCTCCTACTGCCGCCATTAGACCTAAAGCAAAGTAATATCCATACGGAGAACGAAGCTCAGGCATAATATCAAAATTCATTCCATATATGCCAGATATCAGTGTAAGTGGAAGAACTATTGTAGCAATCACTGTTAGGGTTCTTATTGTTTCATTCAGATTTGCAGTGAGGGAGGAATTATAAGCTTCTCTAAGACTTATGACTCTCTGATGAATGTTTTCTATATCTCTTCTAAGATATGTGACTTTATCATTTAAAGATCGAATCTGTCTTCTAGAATCACGGCTAAGTTTTGTCTGTTCAAAACCTCCACTGTTTATAATATCATCAAAAGCTCTCGATACCATCCCCAGAGTGCCTTCTAGAAAACTAATTTTTCTTCTAAGCGAAATTATATTCGATAACTGAGTTTTTGAAACTCTCGTGTTAAGAATGGATTCTTCTATTTGTTCAAGCTGCTTGTTAGTTTTATCCACGATAGGATAGTAGCTTGCAATACTCTCTTCTATTGCAAGACGATAAATAATTTCGCACATTTGTTGTGTCATTTGACCTTTTCTATTACTATTACTACTGTTATTAACTGACGGTTGTTGTTTACTATCTATTGCCTTCATCACTTGTTGCTGCAAATTTTTAATTTTCTTTCTAACATTTTCTTGAAATTTTTGATTATGAAAATTAATAGTGATTATCCAGCGTCGTTCAAGAAATATGTAAAGGTCGTCTTCTATGAGATTGGAGTTTATGTATTTTTCTTGTTCATTCTTGTTATTCCTTTGCAGTTCGTCAATCTCCATTTCATCGTATCTGACTCCATCAATAATTGTAAACAAATAATCATCATAGACTTCAACCTTTGAAGGTTGATTCTGATGTGTTACTGCTTCGACAGATAATGGATGCATACCAAATATACCTTGTAACGGAAATATATCTTCAAGTTCATCTCCGTGAATCCACAATGATTCTTCAGGTTTTTGAACCATTTCTTTTCTAATAGCAACGGGGTTAGAAAAATTAATTTGATTTACTGCATTTTTATCGATGAGGTAAGCAGATATCGTCATTTATTAGCCCTTGAAAATCTTAGATATTGATTATAATAAGAAGTAGCTCCAAGAAAGCAAACCCATCAGTAATAAATAATACAGACGGGCTATGTTTTTTAGATTTTTTATATGGATTTATATAATGTGTGATATGGAAAATATACGAACGTTAAAATCCCACATAATTTTTGAGAAAAGAGATAACCCCAACTTATTTTGTTTATAGTATGCCTCAAAACTTTAAAGATTAAGCGTTTAGCGAGCATTTTCTACAAGAATTCTATCTATTTTAGTTGTAGGTATCAGTCTCAATTCGTGGATATTTGGAACATATAATATTTTCGTGTATTGCTCTTGAAATTATATAAAATATTTTGTATATCGAACATAAGCTTTTAATCTCTCTATATAATATGACAATATCACAAAATAGTAAGGGACCTGTGTGGACACAATAGTTTTTGTAATCACGATGATAGGCGCAAGCTTAGCTATAGCACTTCTTTTTGCTTCAACGGTGTTATCGTGTAAGTGGTGGAATTTGCCTCTATTTCATAGACGTCATAAAAGTAAAGACAGCCAACAAAAACGGCAAGGGAGTTATAGTGAGTTAATTCCACAACATAAAGTAGTAGAAGTTAAATCACAATCTCAAAGCCTTGTTCAACTCAAAGGCATATCTAACTGGAGCGAATTAATAAACAAGAAAGTCAAGACTTGTGAAATGGTAGACGTGGGAAATATAATTGCTATTGACAAACAATCAATGACCGTATTACACGACACTAAACAAGAATACATTATTCCTACATATTATCTTAGGGAATACAATAAGGAGAATGTAGTGATAGACATCTCAATTCGGTATCTCTATCATTACAAGCCTGAATAAAGTCAAGACAAAGTAATGAAAGAATAACGGTATACACTAATAAAAATTAGTGAGTGACCTATGTGGATATAACAATAATACATCTTGTTGTTACTCTCGGTGGAACTCTTGCCTTAACAATTCCTTTTGGATTGTATATTGCTAGAATGATTTCCTATGAAATGAGACCATTAGAAAGACCACTTGCGAAGGTCGAGAATGGATTCTTCAGACTCATTGGAATTGATGTAAACAGACAGATGACTTGGAAGCAATACCTTTTTGCTATTGTTATAACAAATGGAATTGTAGCTGCTTTTGTATTTATCATACTAATATCTCAGCAATTGTTGCCATTAGCATCTCCAGATAAAAGTGGGTTTTCATTAGATTTAGCATTTAATACGGCTGCGTCATTTATCACAGATACAAATCTGCAACATTACATCGGTGACCAACAGCTCTCCAATCTGTCACAAATGATTGCTATCACATTTGTAATGTTTGTAGCTCCTGCATCCGGAATAGCCGCTGCCTTTGCTTTCATTCGTTCCTTTATAAGAAAGAATTTCGGTTTGGGGAACTTCTATGTAGACTTTGTTCGTATAATAATTACGTTGTTGCTCCCGGTCGCATTTCTGTCTTCTTTATTGTTGATGGTATTAGGTGTGCCCCAAACTATCTCTTCCTCGGTAACAGTCCAAACATTAGAAGGTGACAAACAGACTATTACTTATGGTCCAGTAGCTTCTTTAGAATCAATAAAGGAGCTTGGAAGCAATGGTGGAGGTTTCTTTGGCTCAAATTCTGGTCATCCTTTCGAAAATCCAAATGGTCTCTCGAATGTTTATGAAATATTTTTGATGCTCATTATTCCATTATCATTTCCTATTGCCTATGCAAAGCTGGTCGGAAAGGGAAGAGGTATTTCTATACTAGCAGCTATGCTTGTGGGATTTGGGGCTTGTTTAGCAATAGGACTCAGTGTCCAAAGCGGACCTGCATTACTCGAAACTAGATTTGGAAGCTTTGGCAGCGTTTTCTTTGATATATCATCAACATCTTCTAACACAGGTGCACTGAATTCTGCACTAGCTGGTTTGTCGCCTTATGCAATAACATCTGCATTTCTAGGAATGTTTGTTCAGGCAATTCCTGGAGCAGTTGGGACAGGAATGATGACTATGATAGTATATGTCATTTTGACTCTTTTCATAGTCGGCCTGATGGTAGGCAAGACCCCTGAATTTATGAGTATGAAGATAAGTCCTAAAGATATCAAGTTAGGAGTGTTTATTTTCTTAATCCATCCTGCTCTAATCTTAATTCCTACTGTTATTGCTTTTACAACAGGAAGTGCACAACAAATAGGTAGTGATGGTAATCAAGTAACACCTTTCTCTTATACACAAGCACTCTATGAGTTTAGTTCAGCAGCGGCAAACAATGGTTCTGATTATTATGGGACATCGGCAGACACATCATTTTGGAATATTTCCACAGGGTTGGTAATGCTGTTAGGAAGATACATCCCAATAGGCCTCATGCTAGCAATAGCAGGTTCATTTACAGTAAAAGATAGAAAAGAAGTAATTGAGCCTATAAAGACACAAGGCCCACTATTCATATCAGTATTGATAGTCGTAACATTTCTTCTAACAGCACTTACTTTCTTCCCATTCCTCGTAATAGGACCATTTTCGATGTAAGAGGGCGATGAGAATGAAAATTATTAATAAAAATTATTTAGAACGGTTCAGAAAGAATATGAATAATTATAAAAACAAGAGTAACAGTAACAGCAGCAATAATAAACTATCAGCAACAAGAGCAATGACAGTCAATACAAGAATATTATCCAACTCTCTTACTAAATTAGATCCGAGATATTTAGCCAAGAATAATCCAGTAATGTTTGCAGTAGAAGTTGGATTTATTGTAGTGCTCCTCATTGGATTATTCCCCAAGCATATCATCTGAATTTGTTAATGGTAGTCAAGTATTCTATTTAGAAACTGCAATAATACTAATACTAACAGTATGGTTTGCTACCTTCTCAGAATCGTTATCAGAAGCACAAGCTAGAGCACGAGTGGATTCATTAAGAAGTCTTGAGAAAGAAGTCTCTGCACATAAATTAATCAATGGTAGTGGTGGTGGTGGTGGAGGAGTGAGAAGAAAGGAAGTTACAGTCAAATTTACTACTCTTAATCCAGGAGACGAAGTAATGGTTTATGCCGGAGAAATTATTCCAAGAGATGGTCTCGTAAATGAAGGTAAAGCGTTTGTGGACGAATCGATGATGACCGGAGAATCAAATCCGGTCTACAAAGAAAGAGGCGACCATGTTATAGGCGGGACAAAAGTAGCAAGTGACAAACTAGTGGTAGAAATTACCTCTGAAGCTGG
>JBPCNB010000253.1:0-1722 GCA_051001675.1 Nitrososphaeraceae archaeon
CCAGCCAAGTACAAAGCATAACCCATAGCAGCAAACATGATTCCTAGAAATGCCATCATCGGAAGCGTTGCGGCCCGAGGAAGAGAAAAAAGTGAGGCCCCCCAAGCATAAAGAAAAATTGCCATGACATCAAAAACTACAAACATGAGAATATAAGCATAATATTGCATCATAAAATGAGACCTACCTTCGCCACTTGGCATTTGACCACATTCCATAGGGAGGAACTTTATTGGATTAAGCCTGCGTCTTGGAGAGAGTAATCTAGAAATGACTAGTGCCGGTATCGCAGCCACTAAACCGAAACCAAGCATATATAAAATCGGAACAAATTCAATGACCGTTTCTTCAGCCAATGGTACAAATTCCTTCTGGAAGATAATATAAAAATTTGCTTTAACTTCTATGTAGGACTGAATTGAACAGCTGTCGTGCTGCATATCCAGGATGGTTCAAAGCAAGCTTCAGAATCTTTGATGTAGTGAATTCTGCCCTAATGAAATCCAGAAATTCTTCTGTAGACATATTCCGGAGTATTTCTATCTCTTGATCCCATTGGTCATCGGACATCTTCATCCACCTAGATTGAATCTTCATCGCTGAATTAATCTTTGATTGGATTTTAGCTTTCCAGGTTCTTTCATACTCGTACAACGAGTCTTTGACCGACCCCTTAGAGAGGGATTGGGCTCCTACTCTGCCGGCCAACCTCCCGAATTCTATTGCATGTCTAATCCCTTCCAAGACCAATGGGTTGGACTGACCAGCAGAGTCACCTACCATTATCAGTCCATCAGCAACTGTACTTGGTCTTGAACCCTCATTTGGGATAAGTCCAACATGAAGCTCTATTGGTTGGATATTTTTGAGACTGTCTAGAGGTTTTAATTTTTTCTCGAGAATCCAATTCAATTTTCGTAACGGGTCAACACTAGATTCTGGCCTGCCTATACCCACTCCAATTCTAATTCTATTATTTGTTACCGGGAATGCCCAAGCATATCCTGCGTCAGAGTATTGTTTTCCCACCATTAAAAACAATGTTTCCCTATCCACATTATCACAATAGCATTCATACTCTGCTCCTATCCCATACCTTTTCCAGGGCTTTGTTAGCCCAAGTTCCCTTCCAATAAAGTTGCTAAAGCCGCTAGCATCGATTACAAGTTTGATATTTATCTCCAAGTTACCAAGTGGCGTCCTTACCCTAACTCTATCGATTTTATTTACTGAATTGGAAAAGATACCGTATACGCGGCTTCTCACCATTATTTTTGTCCCTGCTTCAGCAGCGAGTGTCGCTAAATATTGATAAACACCCCTAACGTCGAGAACACATGATGTAAAACCCTGCCCTTTGATAGTGACTTCATTGGACGGAGATATGAAAGTAAAATTTTTTATAGGGTTATACAATCCTCTTGGAATTCTCAACTCCTCCATTTCCTTTATCCAGGATACTCCACTTGTCCTGATATTATGTGCTATTGAGTCATCTTTTTCAAATAATATTACTTTACCCCCTGCTCGAGCTGCAGTATATGCTGACGATAAACCCGCTGGCCCTCCACCAACTACAGCTATGTCGTATTTCAGCAATAATGAAATTTCACCCACAGTGTATTTATGTACACCTATATTTTCATGTTTGTTTCATAGATAAATGAGCAACTGGAGTCTGAGGACTTTAGTATTATTGAATCTCGAATATTTCATAGATTT
>JBPCNB010000254.1:0-3046 GCA_051001675.1 Nitrososphaeraceae archaeon
CTACATCTCTTCTGGGCGGCATGTTTTAGTTATTTTTCATAAGGAACCCACTTGAAAATACTAATTACTGGCGCAAGTGGTTTTATTGGAAGTCGGCTAGTAAGAAGGCTGCTGACATCTTCTTCCTCGGCAAATAATTACCAGATAATATGTATGACCCGGAATGCAGAATCGTTGAAAGATCATTTTAATGATAAAAAACGCCTCAGCATAGTAGAAGCAGATGTCAGCAATAACCAACAGCTTCTAAAAGTTATGGGTGCTGAAATTGATATTGCATTTTATCTTATACACTCAATGGAAGGTTCTACTAAGGGTTGGAAGGAATTTGCAGAAAAAGACAGAATCTCTGCGGAAAATTTTGCAAGGGCTGCCACAGAAAATGGTGTTAAGAGGATTGTATACCTTAGTGGGCTTAGTCATGGGAAAGACGAAGGTCTCTCAGAACATTTAAGAAGCAGAAATCAGGTAGGCGAAATATTAAAAACATCCACTGCAAAGGTGACCATATTCCGAGCCGCTATTATTTTAGGACAAGGGGGAGGTTCGTTTGAAATGCTAAAGTATCTTGTAGAAAGGCTTCCCATAATGGTATGTCCAAGATGGGTATTGACTAAGTCGCAGCCAATAGCTGTGGAAGATGTTGTTACTTATTTAGTCAAATCTATTGATGTCAAAGAAACTGAAGGCAGAGAATTTGAGATCGGAGGACCGGATGTGCTTACATATGTAGATATGATGAAACGATATGCAAAGATGATAAATAAATCTGTAAGAATATTAATAATCCCTTTCTTAACACCAAGATTATCTTCTTACTGGGTTGATCTCGTTACTCCTGTCAAAGCATCATTAGCAAGACCTTTGATAGACAGCCTCAAACATGAGGCGAGAGTAAATGACGATTCAATAAATATCATGATTCCTATTCCACTAAAAAATTTTGAAGAATCAATAAAAGCTGCAAAAGAAGAAGAACAAACAAAAAAGACATAGCAATAAGGGAACATCTTTTAGTTGTATACTATTTCTCAAGATCATCAAATAGGCATATTATTTTTAGCATTATACTTTAGAATTTGATTTAAGTGAATCAGGTTGCCTTTTACAGTTCGAAGAGTAAGACGCTGATCTAAAAGTAAAAGGAGAAGTATGCTACTATTGCTACATGGATATCCTATTCTTAATGACAATTTCCAACAGTTCGAGTTGTCCTAGGTTAGTCCGTCCACTCTGATCCATCTCCGACGTTAGATGAAGCCAAATACTTTATTAGAAAACCAAAAGCGATAGAGGATTTAGCAAATCACGTCGCATCAATTTTGGGATAATGCCGACAGAAGCGACTGCTTATGCAGCATACATATGGGACTAGAAGAACCTATAGATTTAGTGAGTTGTACAAGTTATTGTAGAGGTAGTTAATCCTTTTGCTGCTAGTGTTGTCACATTAATTGAGGAAATTTCCTCCATGTGGATTCATATCCATCTTTTATCAATTTATTGATTGTCTCTGATGTAAAATCACCATCTTTAGTAGATATAGTATCATGATCATCTCTTCGTTCAATGGTTTCTAGTCTTGTTATTTCAAATTGTGTTTTTACAATATCTAAATACTTCTTTGGTATTTCTGTTGTATCAATGCTAGCCGTATAGTTCTGGAGAATCTTATTAATATCCTTTTTTAATCCATAGTTGTTATTATTGTTGTTCTTGCTAATTCCAAGCTGAATAAGTTTCTCAATCAAATCCGTGTAGTGTGTTAGAAGTATAGATTCCTTTACGTAGTATTGATCATGTAATTTAATATCTTTATGCCTTTCAGTCATTCCATCAGGATCGGAGGGAGCAACATTATCATCAGAATGCAATAAATTTACAATGTATATCTCTATATCTGGCACGTTAAAACTTGCTTCTTCCAATATGGAATCCTCCAATTCTTTTGAGCCCATCTTATACTCCCAAAAATCTTTGTGTGCTTGGATCAACTCTCTGATGGGCGTATTGCTTAGTATCCCTCCGTCCCAAAATTTACGTCCATCTATTTCCTCATATTCATAAAATTCCGGCAATGATGCACTTGCCATTACATGTTGGACTTTAATACCATCGTTATATTCTATAACTATTGGTTGTCGTTTTTTTTCTTCTCTCTGACTAGTGTCTCTATTATAAACTATATTTCGAATCTCTTTTCTATTTACATCTTTGCCTTTTTCGTAGTGTCAAATGTTACTGGTATACCTTCCGCGACGTCAGTACTTACTACAAGCAGTCTAGGCTCTCCTTTCTCATAATCGGTTGCTATGGGGAATTTCACAAATTTTTCTATACTTTTCTGCAATGGTTGCTTGCTATATAGACTCCTTTTATTTACCTGGTCAAAGAATTTCTCATCTTCTTTAGGCGGTAGTATTGGAGAATATACTTTGTCTATTCCTGACTTTAAGAATTCTTTTACTGAATAATATCTTCTGGCAGCTTCTGCTGAGGCCGCATTAGGATTATTTTTATCATGTTCTTTTTTCCAGTCAGCAGAGATATTTGTAATATCTGGAGTAGGGCAAGACAGATATTCCCAAAATTCTATGAGTTTTTCTGGTGAACCCCTCCATGTTTTATTCTCAATAACATGACTTACTAACACAGCTGCGTTTATTGCACCAATTGAAGTCCCAGCAATAATGTCAAATAATGGTCTTTCTTCATTTCCATTCTCTTTGTCTTCTTTTGTAATCTTTTCGTATAATGCTTTGAAAGCACCAGCTTGAAATGCTCCAAGTGCCCCTCCTCCCTGTAGAACAAGAGCCCTCATTTTCTTTTTGTTATTCTTATGTGTACCATTATCTGCATAATTTTGTAAAGATACAACTTCACTACTTTCCAGATCTTGTTTGTTTGTCCATGTCCTCCAAAAAGCGTCTGACCAATACTCAGATATTTTATGTGAACATGCAGCAAATTCTTTGTATGTCTCCGTCCACGCTGTGGCAGATTGTTGTTTCCATAAAGTTGTATTCGTCATTGCAAAAGGATTAAG
>JBPCNB010000255.1:0-2656 GCA_051001675.1 Nitrososphaeraceae archaeon
ATGCTATACTACTGAATATAGTAGGTTTAGGACTCAAGCACTTAGAACCTGGAGACCGGCTACCGAACATCTCCAAAATTGCTTCGACGGGCGAATGCTCCCAAAGGATTGATAGGTTATATGCGCCTACCTGGAAAAATAAATATGGCAGCACGGAGAGGTTATGCTCATAATATTTATGAGGAATTTGCTGACCACATTAGAAAAGGACTTTCCCAAGACTTTGGTGCGAAAACAATAAGTCCGAAGTTTTTCTATGATGATAGCGGGTCACGTCTTTTCGACAAAATATGTCGTCAACCTGAATATTATCCAACAAGAACTGAAATCGAAATATTGGAGAAATATTCCAAAGAGATCATTTCGGGTCTTAATTGCAATGCTGCTAGTATGATTGAATTTGGGAGTGGCAGTTCTTTAAAAACTAGGATTATACTGAAGCATTTTCTCTCACATGGTGTGAATGTGATGTATTTTCCTGTAGACATATCTCATACGGCTCTTAATTCTAGCGTCCGCAAACTTACTTCAGAATTTAAGAACTTGAGTATTATAGGTGTTTCATCAGAGTATCTTGAAGGGATAAGGAGAATTTGCAATTTAATTGAAGCGAACAATCAGATGCCTAAGAAGAAGGTAATGTTTTTTCTAGGATCCAGCATCGGAAACTTTGAACCTGATGCTACAAAATCCTTTCTTAAATCCATTAAACGCAGTATGCAAACCGACACACAGGACAATCTCTTTATCAGTTTCGACCTCGAGAAAAATATAGATAAATTACAAGCCGCGTATAACGACAGAGCTGGGATAACATCAAGATTCAACCTAAATTTGCTAAAACGTGTTAACAAGGATCTAGGTGGCACGTTCAACTTGAGGAATTTCTTCCACTGCGCCACATATAATAGAAAAAAGAAAAGAATAGAGATGTTCATTGTTTCCAAGTACGACCAAGAAGTATACATACGAGATCTAAACCAAACTATCATCTTGAAGAAGAATGAAAAAATTCACACTGAAAATTCATACAAATATTCTTTAAACCAGATCGAACAGTTGGCAGAGGAAAGTGGTTTTGTAGTAAAGACAAATTATGTGGATACAAACAGGTGGTTTGCCCTAGTGTCCCTATCGCCGCGATAGCCTTTGCCATTGTAGTTTCTTGAAATATATAACTAAAATGTTGAGTGAATCTGGAACTCAAACCATTTATTTAACAATCCCAGCGCGGCAATTCAAGGTCGAAGCATAACATTCTGAATGTCAAAAAATTTAATGGCTCGAAAATTCAGGCCGCTCTGTTTGCCCAGCATACTATAGTAAAGGTACTCAAAGCTGAACCTGCTATCCCGGCAATTAGCGCTCCTATCATTGCCTGATTAAGAAAATTCGGTAATGCAGTTGAGAACCAACCTGTCAAACCAGGTAGGGATAAATACCCCGTGAAACCTAAACCGAACCCCAACATCCAGAATAAAAAAATCGCTAATTTTCTAGACATTTTTCTTCCCTCGTAATCCTTGAAACCAAGCCAGCGGGGTATCTTTTCTTGAATGGCTAATACAGTGAGTCATGCTAATTGCATGCCGGACGGGATATTAAATCCGATTGTCAATATTTGTAAATAATGTAGGCGTATATAGCATAATTGGGAGACTTAACATTGACAATACCTCAAAACGTGGTCCATTTGTTATCTATCTTTATTTTGTATAATGGTAAATTCTTATGACATACCTAAATATATACAATAGTATTCCCTATCGAATGAACAGTATGACAATAGTGGAGTTTTACGGAAGATTTTTGCGTACACTAATTGGGTCTAGTTCTTCAGACGGATTAATCACCCATAAACACCAGGTTTTAGTGACACTTGAGTGTATGTTATCCACTGATTTTGAATTTTTATAACGTGACTCAGGGTTATCCTTATGCACAGAACCATCGTTACGGGCGTTTGAATTCAAATGACATCAGAGTATAATAATATCTGTCCTGAATGTCAATCACATCTTATTCATGATCACAATAAGGGAGAATACATATGCCAAAACTGTGGCTATGTGGTTATGGATCAGGCATTAGATTATGGTCCAGAATCACATACCTATGACCTAGATGAAAGATCTAAAAATGTGCGTGCTAGTGGATATACGAGTGTTTCCCTACATGACTACGGCTTGAGAACAGAAATCGGGGTTGGATCAAAGGACTATAGTGGAAAATCAATTAACCACCAAATTGCAGAACAGATGAATGCTATGCGGAAATGGCATTCACGCATAAGAGTTGCATCTCCCAAAGAAAGAAGGCTATCAAATGTTCTCTCCAAAATTAACGAGATTTGCTCTGTAATGTCCCTTTCCAAAACCGTAATGGAGACCGCGGCTATTCTCTATAGGAATTTCGAAACTATAAGTGAGGCAAAGGGAAAGTCGATCACCTGTATAGCAGCAGCGTCAATATATCTAGCATGTAAGAGATGCTCTATAGTAAGGTCACTTGAGGAGATCGTTAAGGCTGAAGGAATAGTGGAGGATGACAGATCCACTTTGAAACTCGCATCGAAGTACTATAGAATGATGGTTATTGAGATGGGTGTATTTACGGCCCAAGATTCATACGATGGGAACAAGGCTCCATGCATAAC
>JBPCNB010000256.1:0-7328 GCA_051001675.1 Nitrososphaeraceae archaeon
ATGGGTGCTGCTCAGGCTATGAGGCCAACATTGACAAGCTACATGATACAAGACCAGACGCTGAAGACCCTGAAAAAAACAAGGAAAAGAAAACTACTGCAGACGTAACATAGGAAATGAATACGCCTTTTTTTCAGATTGTTATATCCTAGCATGTGCTGCGATTATGTATAACCACTGTGCTAGGAAACCTTTTTAGCTTTTGCTGGTTGTCAGATCACAAACCATTAAAACTTATTGTGACCTGTATGATTGTTATGAGAAGACTACAACTATTCGATCTCTGTAATAGCCGCTCTATCCTTTGTTCTGTTTTGGGCACAGTCTGGTTTGTCAATTAATGCTAGTTTTGCCCAAACACCAAACGCAACAAATCAAACTACTGCAAAGACGACTGGTCAACCAGAAACCACTGTACTGAACAAGACTACTATACCAGCACAACAGACAACAGTGACAGTTAATCAGACAAGTGAACCAACAATGACTAATCAGACACTTCAACCTTTAGAGAATCTAACGAATCAGACACAAGCTCCTCCTAGTCTGTCAGGTGTTGAAAACAAAACAATGGTAACACCTACAGGTAATGCAACAACTACAGTAGTAAACAAGACCACAGTACCATTTAATCAAACGATGGTAACAGGTGGTAGTAACCAATCACAACAAGAACAACAAACTAGTAATGCAACAACACCAACACCACCTCCACCTACTAGCAATACTAGCGGTGGTGGACAAGGTAATCAATCACAAGAACAAGGCAGTGGCAATCCCCTTAGCAACATTCCCGTACTAGGAAAGTTCTTCGGTGGCAAGTAACGAGAATGGGAAATAAATCAGGCCCCCCAATCCCTTCTTTTTTTAGTGTTTGCTAACTATACGACGTTGTTCAAATATTTTGTTGTTCTATTATAATGTAGTAATAGAGGATAGACGTATGTGATAAGTTTCCAAAGGGAAACAAAAACATGCCAGGGTTTGATCTCCCCTCATTGATCCTCTATTGCTACTTTGACAAAAACCTTTCAGTTTTGTAAAGTGCTTCCATTCCATGTAGGCTGAAACTGGCCACTTATTGTAGCAGTTATAATTATGACTGCTGGATATTTCACATATAGATGGTACATGAAGAGAAAGCGGATTGTGACGTGAGACTTTTCTTACTCTCATTACCAATTAATAGGATTGCATTCAAAGACGGTAGTTTTTCTATTCACTATTCCACCTATCCGATGTCCAATGATAACCTGACTGAGATGACTTCAACCGCAACCAGTCAGGTAATGTCCAGTCTCTTGCCACTCAAACTACAGATTTTACAATTTACCAGTTGGATCATTTCCCCATGAGATGTGCTAAGCCCCTCAAAGGTCAACATATTCGAATTACATAGAGGACAAAAATGCTTTATGTCTTGAATTTTCTTCTCATGATTCTTGCCATTTTTATTATTGCTATTGTCTGTTGTTGTACTATCATACAAATACCTGTCACTTGTTTTATCTGCTGTATCCTCTGCAATTGTTGGGGTTGGTCAGTTGTAAAGAAAATCCCAAAGGCAATGATCAAAATTAATGCTAATGATAGCTTCGTAATATCATTCCCCTCTATCATACATTGAAGAACATGATTCATAAAGAAATCTTAAAAAATGAACAAATGAGATGCCGCAGGTAGCTATTATCCCTTTGTAGCCAAACAACGGTTTTCCTTTTCCATTCTTTCTTCTATCTGTCTAGTGATAATATCATTTAGCTAGGATTTTATTAGACTAGCGTCTATATAGAGTGTGTCACAATGTATCAAATGTAATTCTCCTGTTACTGATTCAATAGAAGTACAGATCGAACAACATGGCAAGGTAAAGTTGGGCCGTCATAGCAATGAAGGCTGGATATGTGATGATTGTTTTAGAAGTCATGCTAGCCAAAAAGAAAGTAATCTGGCAGCAAAAGATATTCAACAGCAGCAACATGAGAAAATGGAACCAGTAAAGGCATCTGACGTTTCCCCTAATACCCCCAAGGCGGATGAAGCTGAAATATAGAGGCGATTCCTAAAATGGCTTTCTCTTCTATTCTGATTCTTACTTTCAGCTTCTTACCATTTATTCATGTGACAATCATTAAAGTAAGGTAATACCTTAGCACAAAAATCTCGAATAAATTTTATTTCATCAGGACTAGTACTATGCATATACACTCTTGTGAACCCTGCTTTAAAATGATCTTCTATTAACTTGATACAGTCTTCAATCGATGTAATTATCAGTGTTGATTGCTTCACTTTCTCATCAGAAACCTCCTCTTTTGCCTTTTGCTCTAACTGTCTTGGATCAATAATATTCAGATCAAATACATCTTCTATCAATGAGGCTCTCCAGAATTCAGTAGATTTGAAGGCCTTATCATAATCTTCAGAATAGGATATTTTGGGCTTCGCTATTTTTTCTAAATGCTTTGGATTCTTTCCAACCTCAATCTCAGCCTTGTCAAATATATCAAATATTTCCTTTGATTTGTCAGGTTTTTCGATTGTAATCAGACCATCTGTGTACTTCGCAGCAGTTCGAGTTGCTTCCTCGCCGCTCGCTGCCATGTATAATGGTATTTTTTCTGAAGAAGGAGGTGTGTAGAGTTTTGCATTCTTGATTTTAAAGTATTGACCATTAAAATTTACGAAACCGCCATTCTCTTTTTCTTTCTTTGACCCTTCCCATAACTTTCTTATAATTTGAATAGCCTCAGTAGTTCTTTCAATTCTTATATCTGCAGATGGCCAGTCAAACCCTACCGGAACTTCATTCATGGCTTCCCCTGTTCCAACACCGAGTCCTATTCTACCGGGATATAGCACGTCAAGAGAAGCAAAAGCTTGTGCAATTATGGCTGGATTATAACGATATACAGCTGCAGTCACTCCTGTTACAAATTCCATACTCCTGGTTCGCTCAGCTGCGGCGGCTAACCATATCCAAGTAAAACTACCATATCCATTGTCATGCCACCAAGGATGAAAATGGTCACTTGTCAGACAGGTATTAAAGCCTCCTATTTCAGCTTCAATTACAAACTTGATTAGATCGTGCATCGAATATTGTTCTTGAGATGCCCAATATCCAACTATATTGTCAGGTTGATTTGACATACGCTTCTTTTACTTTTATCATATGCATTACACTATATTAAACATCCAAAATTAGAGAGTGTTATGATAGGATAAAAAAGGTAACTATAACTTTAGAGAATATAGAATATCCTATATTTATGGCATCATTTGAGAAGCAGACCAACAAAACTTGAGATTGCAATTTAAGGCATCGACATAGAGTGTTATAACTACGAACCCAATTCTGACATATATGTTGGTTTTATAGGCGAAATTTACTTGTATATTGAGAATCGCAATAGCTTTAATTCTAAATGGTAATAAGCGTTGTAGCACAACTATAGTAGGGTTAAAAATTTGAATGCTAATGATTTAATGTCTCCACAAGTGATTGTGGCGAAAGAGAATACAAACGCTGAACAGATTAGTACTCGGCTGCTTGCAGGAGAGTTTAATGGAGTGCCTGTTGTAGATGACAATGGTTCTGTTGTGGGCGTGGTTACTGCACTGGATATCTTAAGAGCCAGCCAAGAAGGTAGTAAGAAGCTTAATACAATGATGGCAATAGATATCATGACTCCAAATCCGTCAGTAGTTAATAAGGATACACCAATTGACGAAATAATTAGTATTATGGTACAAAAGGAAATCGTATTAGTTCCAGTTGTAGAAGACGATAATAGTAAAAAGTTAGTTGGAGTAGTAGCAAGATTAGATATACTAAGAGAAAAGTTAAACGAAGGATTTCTTACAATAGGAAAGAGAGAAGGAGTTTCAAGAACCTGAAAGAGAGAGAACATTCCACTTTTTACATTATTTTGTTTGCTTTATTATTATTGATAGTTCGAGATAAGTAAATCTAACAACGGGTCGTCTTTGTTTAGTTGTCTCCAGTTAGTTTCTTCCTTTTGCCTTTTCAAGGGTCTAACAAGCATTATTCTCCCGTCTTGTTTAAGAGATGACGGGGACTTTCCTAAGTTACTAGATAGAGACTAAAATCCTAATAAAGCTGTAGGTAGCCCCCCAGATTGATTTGTCCAGTAAGGTTTATTGCAATACAACAGAACTAGCTATTACTAAATACGATATTTCTCATCATTTATTGGTGGTGCAACTCAATTCCCACAAAAGATCTCTTCAGTATTTGATTCTATGAACCAACAAGGACTAAGTGCAAAAGAAGTTGAAATTGGCACTGGTTCAATCGCCGATCCAACCCAAGTCGCGCAAAAGGTCTCTTCAGTAGTAAATTCTATAAAAGAGCAAGGATTCAGTTGTAAAAGAGCTGGAAATCGAATCAGAAGAAGACTAGGAAATTCTGTATACAATTTGTCATCAATAATGTCACCGAAGCAGTTGATTTTTCTCTGCTGTGCAATGTTATCAACTTAGATATTGCTTATGATACATGAATAATCGGATATATGAGCGAATATGAAAATATGCGAGCTGCTGATATTGTGGCTGAAGCATTAATAGATTGGAATGTAAATGTTATTTTTGGTTTACCTGGTGATGGTATTAATGGATTTATGGAGGCGTTGAGAACTAGAAAAGATAAAATCAAGTTTATACTCGTAAGACATGAGGAGTCTGCAGCATTTATGGCTTGCGCGTATGCAAAATATACAGGTAAGCTAGGAGCTTGTGTTGCCACTTCAGGTCCTGGCGGAATACATCTTCTAAATGGGTTATATGATGCCAAATTAGACAATACACCTGTGATAGCGATAACTGGGAGCACTTATTCTGACTTGATGGGTTCATCCTACCAGCAGGATGTGAATCTATTGCAACTATTTTCTGATGTTTCTGTTTACAATAATATCATAATCGCTCCAGAACAAGCGGAGATGGCTGTTGACATAGCATGTAGGTCAGCATTAGCTCAAAGAGGGGTTAGCCATTTGACGATTCCAATAGATATACAAGAAAAAAAAATGCAAGACAAATATTCAAAGCATAAAGTTGCAGGTCATACATCTGATACCGTTGTTAACGTCGGCGCTTTGCCAGAAAAGCAGCTACTAGAACAAGCAGCGGAAATTATTAATGCGGGTAATAAAATAGTGATACTTGTTGGACAAGGCGCATTAAATGCAAGCCAGGAAGTAATATCTGTAGCAGAAAAGATTGGTGCTCCAGTTGTCAAAGCACTTTTAGGCAAAGCAGTAATTCCAGATGACCATCCTAATAGTATAGGAGGAATTGGTATGCTAGGAACTGAGCCAGCAACCGATGCAATGAGTGAAGCTGATACATTGTTGATGGTAGGAACGTCGTTTCCATATATTGAATATCTTCCTAAACCAGGACAAGCAAGAGGTATCCAAATTGACATAAAAGCTGAAATGAGGTTCCTGTAGATAAAATAGATTACCCAAATGATTTCGATTTTAGAATTGTTCAAAAGGATAGAAAAGATCACATATCAGAGATTACTCTAGTAGTCCACAATGATGACGAGGAGAGCGCAATATCTGAAGCATTAAGCAAAGCAAACCTATTATGTGATTTGATCAGTTTTAAATGCAAAAGAGTAGTAATTCCAACTCCTACGAATTTCTTGATAACATATAAGGATGGACATACATCAACAAGAAGTCAACAGCGTTTTAAAGTGTGGCGAGACGAGAATCTAGAACTTCACACAAATGAAATTAATAATATTGAGAAAGATCCTAAACGTACAATATATCAGCATTTTTCTAGAAGTTTTACCGCTTTTCTCTCATATGGTGATCATGCTACTGTTATTCGAGAGTTGCATCAAATTCTTGAAGATGACCCCCGAAGCCCTCCCCATCTCAAAAAATATAAGTTTCTGAGACATGTACTCAGTCACGGCAATAAACTAGGGCCCCACACAATTAAAGAAGTCGATCATAATTTTGGACCAGGATATTTTGTCTTCAAAAATCGACGGTTTGACTATACTTCTTCTGTCAACATGGAGCATCTCAGGATCGAAGCGTGGGGACTAATGCATGAAATGCTAAAAGTGTATTGGAGTTAAATTACCACAAGTGCTTATTATCCAAGTCACTATGCTAGGGTAGAATCAATCTTTATTATCTTCTACCTTCTAACTTTCCTAGTAGCCAATGTCCTCAGACGATGGAGAAAGGATACTCACAAAGGAAATCGAGTCGTGGAAAGGATTTGAATATGCGTTGAGAAAACCAAACGCTACCCTCTTTAACAAAATGTTAATTGAGTGTCTCGAGAATGAAGAATATGTTTCCGCATTCAAAACCAAGGGACCAAATCAATCCGCCGAGTCTTTGTTTATGGCTTTAATATTCCAGCAACAGAAAATGATAAGTAAATTAATCGAAAGAATGAAATCAAATCCAGATAATGAAAAGACGTTTACTTAAACTGTCGAAAATCCTTACCCGGTCTCTTTAAACACCTAAATAATTCCACTAATAAGAATAATTATTGCAATTCTATGGTAAGATGTCTGTCGCTGTGCTCATTGTTTTAATTTCGCTTTCATCCGGGATTTATCCCCAACCACAGACTCTTCACGTAGTAAACTATGATTCAGGACAAAATACTATAATCCTATAATAATATGTATATTCTATCATACTATGAAAAGTGTGCTCATGCTTAACGAGCAATCTTGTCAGAAGCAAAAACCGCAAGAACAATTATTACCTTTATCACCACCAGCGTCGCCACAACAACTAACGTTAGAAGATATCTCGCCTATCTGGGCCTCACGGTTAAAAAAAGAAAATCTTCCGACTTTCATGTCACTGACCTGGTTGCGATGGCGTTTTGAATTACAGAAGACTTCTAAATGTGTTGTAGGAGAAGCGTATGGTTATTCCTCACAATATACAGACGACTGTTATGAATGTGATAGAATTGGTTGCAGGTTTCTGAACTACTTTATGTTAAATTGGCGAAGGAAGTTGGAATTAAATAAACGAGATTTTGTAACGCATTGGAATGAAGAGCATAGCAAATCTGAATGCTCTTTTTAGTTTATGCTAACAACTAGTTTCCAATATTCAATCAAACTGTAGACTATTTGCTTGATAGGTACCATAGGACAGTTAGTGGTGTCATATGAATATCGATGATGGTGTTAAGCGCTTTATCGTCCTATCGGTTAAATTGGCTTGCATCCCCTAATTGCGGCTCCAAAATGAAAAGGGTTGGATAAGATTGTGATCCGAGACTAACTCACCGTCCGTATG
>JBPCNB010000257.1:0-1150 GCA_051001675.1 Nitrososphaeraceae archaeon
TGTGTTGTAGGAGAAGCGTATGGTTATTCCTCACAATATACAGACGACTGTTATGAATGTGATAGAATTGGTTGCAGGTTTCTGAATTACTTTATGTTAAATTGGCGAAGGAAGTTGGAATTGAATAAAAGAGATTTTGTAAAGCATTGGAATGTAGAGCATAGCAAATCTGAATGCTCTTTTTAGTGTATGCTAACAACTAGTTTCCAGTATTGTATGATATTAAAGTTAGTGCAGTCAAATGAATATCGATGACGATACTAAGCGTTTATCATCTATCGGTTAAAGTGGCTTGGACTCTATCTGGGTATTGGTCTTGTTCTAGTTTTCTTACTACCCCCTCCCTACGACTTAATTTCTGTATTTGGTCTTTTCATTCTGATTAACTTCTTTAGAACGAGGAGTATGATGAAAAGATACGGTGGGACTAGTGGAATAAAAGATATGTTTCGTTCGCTGTCCTCTTCAATGTCTGGTAATAATCAATACAGGCCGCTGAAGTACTTTTGTATGGGTTGTGGAAAAGAACACAGAGAAATCGCATGTCCTAATTGCGGTTCAAAGATGAAAAGGGTAGGCTAAGATCATCATCCATGGGAGACTAATCATATGTATGTAAATAATAAAAACCATTTATACCACTACTTATATGAGTATCCAATGAAGTTCGATTTTTTTGGAAAAAAATCCAAATGTGATAAATGTGGCAAGAAATTCAAGAACGAAACAGAACTAATGGATCACAATCGCACAGCACATACCGCCTAAGATTCGGTTTCATCCACAATAAGATAAATGAACACTGACAGGACAGGACAGAAATACATACGTTAAATTGACCGCGATACCGTTATTTTTTTAATGATGAGTTTCATCATCACAGGGATATTGATCATCATTTTTTTGCTCGCACTGATAGGCCTTGGATGGGATACATTCTCTTCAGGAGTAAAGAAGGGCGCTGACAAAGTAGGTATTACACCTATAGTGGAAAGAGCCACTGGTGGCGCAATAGAGATTGTTGAGAATGCAACTCGAGATATAATTGGTAACCCACTTTCAGGGACTAAGTAAAAGACTGAATCCCCTACACTCCGGGTCGATCCTTACTATCTTCCCAATCCCGAACATTATCAGTGACTATTGAATC
>JBPCNB010000258.1:0-1621 GCA_051001675.1 Nitrososphaeraceae archaeon
CTCACGTACTTTGGTGGGAATGGAAGTATAATAAGAAATAACGACATACATCACCTTTACTTTGCATTCTATTCAAATGGAGTCAGAAATATAACTATAGAAAATAATCATGTCCATAACAACCGCCAATATGGTCTCAACCCTCACACAGGCACTCATGATTTAATGATTCGAAATAATGTTGTTCATGATAATGGAGGTCAGGGAATAATCTGCTCCCTTGACTGTTTTAATATAACAATAGAAGGCAATAAAGTGTATAGAAACACGGGGTCAGGAATAATGTTCAGTAGAAACATGCAGGATTCCATTGCTCGAAACAACACAATATTAGACGAAACCGAATGTATTTTTGTTTCATATTCTCATAGCAATCAGATTTATAACAATACTGTTTCGGGATGTACTGGTGCTGGATTATACCTAAAAGCCGGTTCAACTAACAATGTACTTCATGATAATATAGTCATGAATTCAGAAAATGGTATTCTTGTTGATAATGAGTCCTCCAATAATAAATTCTATAGGAATACAATAGTATCGAATTCCACACGATCTGCAATAGTTTTAGATGGTAATAATTATGGCGGGATTTCGGGTGGAGAGAATAACAGCAGCATGAAGAACAATACATTGGTAAATAATAAAATAGTTGCAGCCCCTGAGTAGAAAAAATAATGAGTAATACAGGAATCACTATACTTATGATAGGATCTTCATCAACAGCACCACCGGCTATTGATTGATAAAAGAAAAGAAAAAAGAATGACCAAGCTATCAGCGGTGTACTCATAAGTACCCCAAAATTTTACCTTTCCTAATCTATGGCATTCTGACGTAAAAGAAGAATATTACGCCCCATATCAATAAGAAGATTATTGAACAATAAGTTTGCAATGTGTTGAGTAAGTTCCCTATTGCCCCCGGGGGCACGGCAGTAAAGATTGTCTCTAACTGAGGTATTATTACGACACACCATGGAGAACTAGCTCAAAGGTTGCTAGCGATATAAGTAATGGCTATGTGTTGGAAGAGGGAGGGATACTAACATAGCAGGGAATACAAAGCTAACAGTAGAAGGGTCAACGAACGACAGTTTAACTCACTGATATATAGCAGTTTTTTAGTTCTAAATCAAAAATTTTCCACTCCATTAACACAAGGTAGACTGAGCCTCCAGACCGATTTTGCTGCAGGTAGACTTGAATATAGAGAAGGTAGACCAGGATAAAGGGGATGGTAGACCAAACTGGTCTACCGAAGAGTTTAAAGCTTGCTTATAGCTTTTATGGTATAATGACTGTCAGGGCTGGTAGCAATAAGAAAAATAAAAAATTTACAAGGGTATTATCCACTAAACTATCGATAGAAGATTATGAGCGATTTCAAAAATGTACAAACTTTGCATACAAGGCAGGAGTAATAGAAGAACCATCCACATCAAAATTCTTACGATTTATTGTAACTTACCCGTTTAAGGAGCTGGGTCTATGAAGTTGTTACAAGAGATTGTTATAACCATACTACACGAAAGATACCTACCTAAAAAATTAACTTTTTACGACTAAAAATATAGTTTTAATATTAAAACTAGCATAAGATTGCAATCATTGTGAGTACT
>JBPCNB010000259.1:0-10556 GCA_051001675.1 Nitrososphaeraceae archaeon
CTAACAATGGGATGGACCGAACAATTGGATGGAAGGCATAATCATTATTATCTCCTCGATAAATAATGTAAATGAGGAGTAAGAAAACTAATTTCTTGATTCTATCGTCTATCACATTCAATGCACACTAATTTGCACCTCCTCTAGATTCTTGTGACGCCATAGGAATAATTTCAAGATATAATTTAAACCATCGTCGTAGTTGTATTGGTTTTACTAATATTGGCGTTAACTTTTGCAGGTAAGTTAGGATTTCCAAATTCTTCTGAATATGCTGAATACAGCGTGATCTTCTGTCCGTGTTTGATCTCGTAGTTAGTTAAAGGTTTTATAATCGTCCTATATTCATCTTTAAGTGCAATTAATTGGTCAGCTAAAGGATCTGCCAACAATATGTGCATATTATCCCCTAAATCCATTACCCGACGAGCCACTATTATTCCAGGCCCCCATACGTTTTGGTTGCCATTAATGTCACTGACTATAAAAATGGGACCTGAGCTTATGCCAATACGTACACTGATTAAATCTTCATTGGATTTCTTGCTATGATTATAAGAGCGGAGTTTCTGATGAAGTTGTATACTGAGTTTAAGGGGCAGTTCAGGGTTTAAAAGGAAACCAATTGCCATACCGTCGCCTGTAGGCAGAACTATTTTTTTATCATTAGATGCTTTTGTAAATATATCACAAGATGTAATCATTCTATTCAAGTTCTCGATTTTTGCGATTTGCTTTTTCACAGATAGCGATGGATCCGAAAGACCAACAATATCGATGAAGAAAAAATTTACGTTTAGTACTTCTGATGGTAGTCCAATTTCAGAAATGTTTGGACCATAAACACCAGCAAGTTTTCTATATGTTTCCACACAATTCTGGGTATCAAATGTGAATTCTGAATCCATTATGGGTGTTCCCTCCACCGCCTTTCCACATAATGCGCATACAAAAGCATATGATGTGGAAGAATCAGAAAACACAATACTACCATTATCTAAAATCTCAAAGTTTATCCAAGATGGATTATGATGCATTCCTTTGATAGAAAGTAACCTAATGGTCCGTTTGATAGAATTGTTACTCTCATCATTTATCTTCATCTCTAATATAGCGTCAAAAATAGAACTTAACGTATTTATCAAATTTTTTGAGGATGAGGATGACGATGTATCTGTTGTCATGGTAAAAATGGCCATTGCTTCAGCATCATGCAAAATAAGCGATAATTCTGTGATAAATTTTATCATCGCTGTCTCTCCAAATAGCATAAACAGATGTGTTAATGAGTCAACCACCATACGGATACTGCATCTTTTTTCAGTAGTATCATTGGTGGTCTTCAATGCATCTATAGTTTGACGAATACCAGTTAATGTTTGTGTTAGTTTGTCTTCGAATCCACTTGCATGATATCTTATTGGATTAACGAATCTGGCATTCCGTGACAGATCTGATTCTTGAATATTTGAAAATGCATTTCGAAATTGCTTTTCTGTCAAGTTCGAGCTTATATAAATACAGTAATCTCCTTCAGCAATGCCGTCTAGAAAAAACTGCCTGCAATAAACACTTTTACCTGAACCTATAGGGCCATAAAGTAATAAGAGACCATAAGGAATTATATCTTTATCGGTAAGAGATGATAAACCTGGAATTTGGGACTTGTTTGAGTGATCAACTTGCAAAATATTGAACCTCTTTATTGTGTATTTATATGATCAAAGGAGATATATAGATATATAGGGAAATAATCTCCGCCTAAGTTGACGAGTTTTTCCTGAACAGTCCTTTTGGAGAATAAATAAAATTGTTACATTCCGAGTTTACACCAATCTATTATCTTCTGCAAGACTTTCAATCCGCTTTGCGAATGGATGATCAGGATATTTCAGTACAGTGAGAAATTCTCTCCTGCTAAACTGAATGTCACAGTAACAAGGAATAGAGCAAATAATCTCCATACCAACATCTTTGGACAGTATCTTCCCTACATCGTTCTCGCTCTCATGTTGTTGAATTGCGATGGTTTTATTGTGACCGCTACCCGCAGTAGTAGTCGTTTGAGAAGGGTCTAGAGATGAATTAGCAACATTCATTGTTATTGTAGGAGGGGGAGTACAATAACCTACAACCCTATTTAACACAAGGTAGGATTTAGCGCCGAACTTTGAAAATGAGCTGTATATGTCGCCCGCCATTTTTCTTGTACCGTCTATATCTAGATTATCCATTTTGAGAGTTAGAAAAAGTGTATCTGCAACAGCTAGGGCATTTATAGACCAATATCTTATACCTGGGCTCGTATCAATTATGATATAATCTGCGTCATAATTAGAAATTATCTGCTCTCGCAAAAGTACAAATCTTCGAAGTAACTGTATTTTCGAGTTATCTTGTTTTCCACCACCATCAAGCTTGTAGATCTCCTCCTTTTTTGGGTTGCAGAAGCCAACATACATTTTACCTTTAATCGGAGGACCATCATTATTAAGATCTATAGTATGCGTAAGATCCACCAAAACGTCATCAACTTGGGCATTGTTCCAGAAATAATCATTAATCCATTTTACGGGTTCCTTCTCAAAGTAGGCCTGAAGACTAGGGGCATAGACATCTAAATCCATTAGGAATACACGATACCCTTTTCTTGCCAGCAGAACGGCAAAATTGGAGGCTATTGTTGTTTTTCCAGTGCCCCCTTTATAAGAATGAAAGGCAATACATTTGGTCATGTCTTTTAAAAGTTTTGTGATCTGTGTATATAGACATTGTGATAGAACAAGTGCCTACCATAGTATGGTGGCATTTTAATTAATGCTGAATTTTGCTAAGACAATGCAAATAAGGGGTAATAACTGGGAGAACACTCCATTTTCGCTTTCACAATGTCTTGACCGGTACCTGCTTTTCTTCTGTTTCTTGCATTCTTTTCTTATCAGAATAAGTGGGAAAATCTAAAAGGTAGATCTATGTTAATTACGTTGCTGTTATTGGGCGAACGATGTGATATATGACGACTTTTTGTAAATTTCCATTTATCTTATTCATTAATTACCTGAAGACTGATTCTTTATGCAGCTTCGGTTCAGTGCATCCCTCAGGATACCATTTCTTTATTCATACTGGGATATGTTGTCTTCAAGTTTTTCTTCTCATACGCCATTCTGACTTCCTTTGTCTTCTGCTTTCTCATCTTCCCCTTCGCTATCGTTCCCTTGTTCGTCACTAGGTGGCACATAATCCGGCAAGTCATCATTTCCCTTCTCTTGTTCAGTTTCTCTATCTGCATCTTCACATTGCTTGCCTGTACAGTTGTTGATGTCGTATGTTCTACCTTTACCTCCATCGCCTCGAACTTCGTTATCAGCGTCATCATCGCCGTTACTATCTTCAACATCCTCGTCATTGTTCTCCAGTATTGCCCTCTCCTTTCCATCCTCACAGCCTTCAAATCCATGGTTATTTAAATCCGAACATATAATCTTGGAAGCAATTAGTTGAAATGCAGGATCCGATTCACTTATTTCAATATCAGATTGGTCCATTTTAGTAAATTCTAGTGATGCTGCGCGTGCTTCATCTAACTTGAACTGTATAGAACCTTCACTAGATGATGGTTTTATCCCCAAGGCATTTACATCCATAACTCCAGAATATATTCCAGAAGTACTATTAGCAAATTGTACAGATGCTATGAGATAATGTGGGCCGGGATGATCTATTTCTAATGCAACTTTTTTATTCAATTGAATATCTTTCCAATAATTTGCTTCCTTTAGAATAGCGTCTGGTGAATTATATGATTTGACTGGGCCTATCAATACGTGCTTTACATTAGCAGATTCCTCTTTCGATTCAACAGGAGACGTCTTGAAATGAAATGTGACTATCGGAAAATATTCATCCAGGCTACCTTGCCCTGATTCGGAGGCTATTAGTCCCGCAATTGGCTTTTCATTTATTATGGACGACCTTAACGGAAGCTGAGTATCGCCCCTTGCATTATCAGTAATTACCAATGCTTCTGGTAATTTCGGACGAGCAGTATCATTTATCGCCGGATTCGTAGTTGTGCTAGTCTGTTGCTGTGCGTACACATGTCGTTCATCAAGTGGATATAAAAATGGAATGGGTAAGTGTGCTAGGAGAAGCATTGAAGCAAACAAAAGTAAAGTAACAGTAGTGATATCTTTTGGCGTGTTTTTTCCTTCAGTCATAGTCTTCTTTTTTTCCACATTAATAGAACCACGCAGAGATTTATAGAGTTATTAACTGTTTTTCTATACTAGATTTTTCTAGAATAAAACACCCAAAATAATCTTGAAATCTCCCTATTAGCTAGAGGGATATCGAAAGATCATTGTAATATATGTGGATAGAGACAAAAGTCTGTTTCTTTGTCGACTGTCTTTCCATTTCTACTCTTTTCGGACGAACTAGGTGAGGCCACATAGCGCAGACTAAATTCAGTTTCTTATATGACCAGTTATTTGACATTCCAAACGTACAAACCCAACAATAATAAATAAAACCATGCGAGTACCTAACATGATTCATAAACGTCTGCCATACAGGAAAAATCGAGCGGACTCTTTGATTCTATAGGTACGCATAATTGTAGATAATTGATCGGTATGATACGATATAATTAGTAACTGATTGATACTATCGCGATTGACATTGTTCTCGTTATTGTTATTATAATTTGATATTGTTGGGATATACACGTTTGAACTATAGGAAATTAGATCATGTAATATGAATATTGATGATGCATCTAAATACACTAATTGGAGAATATCTGCATTAGCCCATCCGGCTGTCTTATCTACTATTGCAAGACCTTCAACAAAGGAGTTACTGTTTTGAACGAGAATTAATCTTTGTTGCTTGGTGAAGTCAACTATTCTTTCGTAGTCAAGTGGATACCACCTCCACGCGTTGAAGTATCGTCTTCCTGAAAGTTTGTATATCTCAGAAAAGGTCAAGTAATTCCAAACATTATCAATATCATCGCACGATGCCATTCTTGTTGTATTTTTGTTCTTCTTGTTCCTGTTTTGATAAGTTTTATGATGTACATGAATGTTGTAGTATACCCATTCTGAAACTCGATCAAAATTGTGATTCTTAAAAAGCGACTGTGAAGCGATGTTGTCATCTGAGATAATTGCATATGCTTCTGTTGCTCCATGTAGTTTTCCGTATTCTAACATTTTCCCTATAAGAGCTGTTGCCACTTTATGCCGTCTATACTTCGGATGTACTCTAATACCTTCAATCCATGCCCACTGATGGTTTGGACATAATACAACGTGAGATAATGCTATTGGTCCCTGAGTAGTATTGTCAGTATTAGTGGTAGGTGCTATCTGTCTCTGTTTGCCTGGATCTTGAAATATATGACCAATGTGTGCCCTGTTAAAATCGGCAACAAATAACTTACCATATGGCTCTCTATACCATAAATCAATTACTCTATCAACGTAATCGCCCCAATTGAAAGTATTAGTGCAAAACTTGAGAATATACTCTTTATCTGATCTCCTAGCTGCTCTAATATTCAAGGTATTCCTGAGTCAACTATGAGTTATTATTGTTGATATATATTCGGTAGTTAGTTAACGATGTGAAATATCTAACGTCCCTCAAGATCAGATGACGTGTTAGGATCCTTGATTATGAGTGATGCCCACGGCTTCAGAAGTCCAAAATTTAGTTTAACCAATTTTAAATTTGCTTCATTTAAAAGTTTCGTTCCATCCTCAGGATAATCCGCAAGCACTACTAATCTTGTGATACCCACGCTGATCGCCATTTTACTACATTCAATGCAGGGCGCAAAAGTAGAATACATAGTCGCCCCTTTTGTACTTCCAGCGTTTCCGAATAGTGCGCACTGCATTATTGCATTAGCCTCAGCATGAGTACATAAGCATCTATCCAAGCTTTCACCAGCTTTAATTTCTCCATTTATTCTTGCGGTGCATCTAGGACATCCACCCTCGAAGCAATTTTTGATTCCTGAAGGAGTCCCATTATAGCCAGTTGCTATTTGTCTATTATCTTTCACAATTACTGAACCGATATGCCTTGTAAGACAATTTGAACGCAGTTTTGCTATTTCTGCTTGAAGCATAAAGTAAGTGTCCCAATCTGGCCGTTGCATCTACAACAATAACATAAATCTTGGACGAATATGAATCATTTCCAAAAATGAGATTACTATTGTTGACATTAACGCCCTTTTAACTGATGATAGTATAACTTCTCTATGCCTGGGCATCTTGTTCTACATTTCAAAGTATATCCATGCATAGAATGAGTTAATAAACTGTCATGCCTAAAAAGAATTAGAAACTGTGTCGTTCATAAAGTATCGGTTACTTCGATTAAAGAAAGTGACAACGTATAGAGTGTATTTCATATTCAAATACATTTTATTTCTATATATCAAAATTAAGGTCAAATTAGGTTGGTACTAATAATATCGCATAAATTAAATTAAATTTTGACATGCGTATAGAAGGCCGTGTTTGAGCACCATCAATATGCTTTATCATGTATCATTTAGTACTGTTAAAATACAAATAATAATATTGTCTACAATTTTAGGGTTCCTAAAGGCCAAGAAAAAATGATGACTGACAAGAAAATATGCATAGATTGCGGAAAACGATTTGATCCTAAAATTCAAATGGATATGGGCGGTGACGATGATTCCATTGCTGTTGTTGTTTGCGAAGATTGTTTTGCACTATTAAAAAGAAGATTCTGGAATTCAATGAAGATGGAAATAAATCATAGTAATAACAATATTGTTAGTCAAGATAAGCAGAATAAGGAATAATAAAGATACTGAATTCGTAAAGAAATTATTATCAATAGTTAATTTGGGTCAGAACAGGCATCACTAACATTTACCATGGATCCGTGTATATAGTCCAGTCATCTAATGTCAAAGTCATTTTTCCTGTCGTCTCATATTAGCTATGACGATCAAAAAGATGATATTAATAGTATGATAACGTCAGAAATAATCTAACAATGTTTTTTGGTCAGGGGGTTTTTTCTTCTCTATGCGAATCAAATTGGATAGCTTTATTCCTACCTTCCTAACAGTAAATGTATTTGTTGTACTATTCTTGTGAGGTGAAAAAGATGAGAAAGAAAATTTGTCAAGCAGATCTTCGATGACACTGGAGATGCTCTCTTGTTTATTTTGATAGTTAGAATATGATGTCTCCCTTGTTTCAATTGAAAAATCAGATCGAACGATCTTGATACCTACAGTTCTAAATTCGTAACCCTTTCTATTTGCTCTTTCATAAACTTCATCAACTAATTCATTGAGGTACTTCTGTATATTCTTCTTGTCCTTTGTAATGGGGTATAATGTTTGCTCGGAGCTAATAGAGATGTTGTCTTCTCTAGGCACAACTACGTCTGCATCATTTCCGTTGGCTACTTGCCACATCCATAGTCCGTGTTTTCTGCCAAATCTGTCTATTAGTTTCTGAACGTCTTGTTTAGCAAGGTATCCTATGGTTTCGGTTCCAAATTCTTCTCTTAATACTTGCTGAGTTTTAATTCCTATACCAGATATTGCATCTACTCTCATTTTTTCGAGGAAGGCTGACATTTTATCAGGAGAAACGATTGTAAGACCGTCAGGTTTTTGAAAATCAGATGCAATTTTTGCTGCAGATTTGGTATTAGCCACCCCTATAGAAGTTAAAAGTCCGCATTGTTCGCTAATCGATTTCTTAATTCGTAACGCATAGTCTTCTATAGCAATAGATGGATTGGAATTTATCTTAAGCGTACAGTCCATGTATGCTTCGTCTATACTGGACTGCTCCAAAGAGTCTGCATATTCTTCTAAAATTCTCATAACTTTTTCTGAGATATCTCTATAATACTGCATATCGACTGGATTTAAAATGAGGGCATGATACAATTCTTTAGCCTTTGACAGAGACATAGCTGATCTGATTCCGAACTTTCTAGCCTCATAGGAACATGATGCTACTGCGCCTTTAGTAATCTTGCACTTTTGTTCATCTGTCATGATTACTGCGTGTGGCTTTCCCACCAATGAAGGATCTCTAAGCTCCTCGCAAGATGGAAAGAAAGCATTTAAGTCAACACACATAACTATTCTACCAATCCATTGAGCATGTCCATACTTTCTCTGCGGCAAAGAAAGTAAGTCTAGAACATTATTCACTTTTGAAGGGTTGCCAACAACCATAACTGCAAAATCAAGGCCTTCTTCTCCATTTTGGGTTTTTCCTACTCTTTCATGCTCTTCTCTTATTTTTTCGATCCACTTCCTTTCATTTTCGTTGATTCTTAGATAGAGAAAATCTGCTGTTACTACAGGATGAAAATGATGTCTTCTGTGACCAACAATATCCGACCAAATTAGTGCAGCTTTGTGGTTTTTTAAAATATGATAGGTCAAGTCCTGATACCAGGAATAATGGTCGAATTCCAACGCTACGGTATAGCCATGATACGTGCAGATATCTAAAACTTCTTCAAGCCATTTTCTCCCATCCTTCAAAGCCAAGGCAGGTTGATGAATCCCTAGTGCAAGAATCTTCTCTTCTAATGGAGCAAGCTCTTCCAAAACGCCTCCAATCATCGCCGTATTATTAGTGAGAATAGGAGGCAACTTTAAAGTAAAGCGAAAACTATGAGGGGTGTGTTCAGACCATTTTTCGATTGTATTTTTAGTAGGCTGAGCCGAGAAGTAATTCTCTCGGTTGTTGACGTTGTTTTTATAGTTCTCATCGATATTCATTGTTTTATGCTCTCCTCTGCCTGTCTTTTGTTGCCCTTGCTGAGGCCTCCCAAGATCTATTTCTACAAAGTCAAAAACTTTGGAATAATAAGCAAGGTAATCTTTTGCATCCAGAGTGCTGGGATAGAAGTCTGTCCATGATGGATATCTCCAATCCGAACAACCAACGAAGTACTTCAAAGCCTATTTGAGTGATCCTTCATAGATAAATATATGATTTAACAAAGTCATATCTATCAGCATCTGTCTTCTTTACTAACCGGTACCAGAAATCCGGTATCAGTAGGTTGTTTCTCTGCTACCGATACCCGCGTTACAAAATTATCTGTAAGAAGATCGGGCAGCTGTTTCGAGGTATAATTAGAAACTGATTCCTATCCTCCTTCTAATTGAAAATTTATGACATCATATTAATACTTTCAAATCTGCATCCCTCGATAAATTATTCCTTCGAAAGAGCCTTTTCTTGCTAAAAGGCAAAATCTGTATAATATAATAATAACAATTATCATCGGTGTATTGTATTCGTATGGCAAAAGACATTTTTGATGGATCATCATTACCATCCCCGCAAGGAATCCTTTTGCTGACTTTCATCTTATTTTTAATATTCTTATCATTATCACACGTCATATATGCACCACAAAATATTCCAGGTGTTGTTGCTTATATAGGGAAAGGGAAGCCAGCTGTTAAAGATCCTGATTTAAGAATAGAAACAGTAGCAACAAGGCTTATGTTTCCAACCACATTGGCTTTCATGGGTCCAGATGATATACTTGTTTTGGAGAAGAATAAAGGAACAGTTCAAAGAATTGTAAATGGACAAATGTTAGACGAGCCATTACTCAAAGTCAATGTTTCATCCGAAGTAGAAAGAGGTATGTTAGGAATTGCCATTTCAAAACAGAATCAGACGGGAAAACCTCTTGTATTTCTGTATTTCACTGAATCAGAAGGAGGTGAGCCTGTAGCCAGTCGTCTTTATAGATATGAGCTAGAGAATGACAAATTAGTCAATCCCGTACTTCTTCTAGATCTTCCAGCAGTACCAGGACCACGCCATAATGCAGGTAATATAATGATTGGACCTGATAACAATCTGTATGTGTCTGTTGGCGACCTAGACGGCCACATCACTATGGCTCAAAACGTGAAAGGCGGAGGATGGCCAGATGGAAGTAGTGCTATATTGAGGATTACACAGGACGGTCAAGCACCAGGAGGTGGTGTTTTAGGAGACAATGGGATTATTAAAAAGTACTATGCTTATGGAATAAGAAATACTTTTGGCATGGATTTTGATCCTCTGACTGGGAAACTATGGAACACAGAAAATGGGCCTTCCTATGGTGACGAAATCAATCTCATAGAGCCTGGATTTAACAGTGGATGGCTCGAAGTTCAAGGAATGGCTCCTGCTGATTTTAATAACGTACAGGATCTGGTAAACTTTGAAGGAAAGGGAAATTATAGTGATCCTGAATTTGTGTGGACTGACACGGTCGGCCCTACTGCGATAAAGTTCCTTCATTCTGATAGATTGGGAAAGCAGTACGAAAATGATGTCTTTGTATCAGACATTACTCAGGGAAATATATATCATTTTGACCTAGATATAAACAGAAGTCAACTAGTATTAGAGGGAGCACTTGCAGACAGGGTCTCAAATAATGACACAGAAAATGAAGATATAATCTTTGGAGATGGATTTGGAGGAATTTCTGATCTTGAAGTCGGACCG
>JBPCNB010000260.1:0-1275 GCA_051001675.1 Nitrososphaeraceae archaeon
GAATAACCCTTCCCTTAAATTCTGTTACTAACTTTGTGTCATTATAAAGTTCTTTTTGTTTGACATTTTTCTTGGTACTCTCACTTTGTATGTAGCGTTCGAGATCATTGCCGTCGACTAGCAGTAGAACTTTTTCGCCTTCTTTGATAGGCAAATTTGGCTCTTTAACGGAACCAAAAAATCTCTTAAAAGTCTTAAAGTCGTGATCTTTGTCGAATATATATTTAGGGATCCAAGAATAAATTTGCATCCAGTTATGTCCCATCATGATAGTCCTATCTTCGGCATTATCATTTCCATTAGCTTTATCTTGACTCGGAAGATATGCTACAATAAATGCATAAATTTCAAAGAAAGTAGAGTTGACATTCAATGTTACCAAAGTGGCTGTGGTAACCAATCCAAAAATCCCTATCGAGGAAATAGTAGCAAATGGTATTATTTGGCGAAGCGTTTTTGATGAAATTTTAATTGATATATCTACAATCAATACAGCCGCTGCAATACAAAATACAGGAATTATAGGAATCCAATGGATATCCCTTAAATGGTCTACAACATAGAAGAAGACAATAAACGGTACAACCCACAAGATGATTAAGCCATCTCTTTTTATCACAGCCGCATAGACAACGGCTGATATACCAAGTGCAAATAAAACTGGATCAAATTTGGATATGTCAGATAGGGAATTCCATAGAGGCCGATAAGCCAGCTCTGTTGCTTGCCAAGATAAGCCATTCAACCAATTTTCCAACTCGCCAGCAGAAACAGCATATACCGGCCAAATGAGCGGGATCAAAATAACAGGCATAAACCATAGTCCTAGAATCTTCAATTTCCTTCTCCTAGCATAATAATTGTTATTACTACCGTTAGCACTATCATAAATTAGAAAGCCAACGAGCGGAAGCATAGTTAACGCCGGAATTTTTGTAAATATAGCTAATCCTAAAAATATACCTGAAAGCAAAGTTAAAAAAGAAGCTTTATTATCGCAGTCATTTTTTGAACCTAATTTGTAATTTGGATTATCAGAATTTTTGGTGTTTCTATTTTTAATATCTATTGCGAACAATATCGAAAGGAGAAGAAAAGGTAAGAAGAGAGAGTCAAGTAGTATTCTTCTAGCGAGCCAGCTCATTGGCATGACTGCGAACAAAATAGCTGCTATGAAAGCAACCTTTCTGTTATGGTATCTACGCTCAGTGACTTTATAGATAAGAAAAGTAGCAACTACTGCTAGTGCTCCCATCAGAATTCTGGGTACTAGGC
>JBPCNB010000261.1:0-4339 GCA_051001675.1 Nitrososphaeraceae archaeon
TTGCATTATATACACCCTAGATACTGCCATAAGCGACGGATAGAGCCATATTGCAGAGGCTAACAATTTTGACTTATGAATAAGTTTCAATTCAAGAATGCATGCTAGGCAGGTTGCGATTGCGATATGGCTAGATGGATACGATAGATCTTTGGACATGGGAGAAACGCTTTCTGGTTCTATAATTCTATTTTGCCATCCACTAACAGAAGGTGAAAAAATGAATGGAGGAATATCTCGTCCGACAATGACCTTAATATACATTGTCGAAACAACAATAATCAGAATACAAGTCAAGAAGATCATGCCAGCCCTTCTTGTTCGTTTGATAATAGTAAGAACTACCGCAAGAAGCAATAGAGTTGAAATATCTCCTAGAATAGATAGACTAACCATCAGCACATTCAAAGCATTACTTCCGTGCAATTTCCTAACATTGTCTGTAATTGAGTAGTCAAGTGTAGAGGTTGCCCCTACAGCCACGAATATAGAAAGAATTCCAAACACAAACATCAAGGAAAAAAACCATAGTGACCGAACCGCTGTCCATCGAGAATACCTTACGGATTTATGTGACAACAGAAAACTGATATTTCTGAAACTTAAATATTGGTATGGCTCCAGTCTCTGGGTAGGATGATTATCTCAAGACCAGTAATAATACCGAAAGTGTCAGTTACAACGATCTGGAATCATCTGCGATAAGCTTTGCTGATTCTGGATCCTTGGATGCAAGATAGTTTACCATCCCTAATTTCATTACCTTTAGCGCCAATAGAGCGCACTTAACTCTAGCAGGCCCAAGGTTAGTAAGGCCTATATTTTCCAAGATATCCGTCTTTGCTATATCCTTTACGCTTGTTAGTGGCTTGTTGATTACCATTTCTGTAAGCATAGAAGCACTAGCCTGGCTGATGGCGTGTCCCCTTCCTTCCAACTTCACGTCCAGTATCTTATCCCCCTGGACTTTCATATGGATATCTATTTCGTCGCCACAAAGAGGGTTACTATCATGAGTGCTTATGTCGGCCCCTGGCAATTTGCCCTTGTTCCGAGGATTCCTGTAATGATCTAATATAATTTCTCGATATATGTCATCACTCAAATTTTGAACAATCTCCTTGCATCGTCAAGTGCCTGTACAAATAAGTCTATTTCTTCTTTTGTATTGTAAATATAAAAACTTACCCTGGAAGTAGCACTAACCTGAAGTTTCCGCATCAAGACTTGGGCACAATGATGCCCGGACCGAATAGCGATACCATGATCATCCATAATGGTAGCCAAGTCATGGGGATGTATATCGCCCAGATTAAAAGCTATAACTCCTCCTCGGTCTGAGGGTTGTACTGGACCGTAGATAGTCATGCCTTGAATATCTTTTATACTCCTCATCGCATATTTTAGCAGTCCAAGCTCATGAGCTCTAACGGCTGACATACCGACGTCATTCAGATAATCTATCGATGCCCCAAAGCCAACAACGTCCGCTATATTTGGGGTACCAGCTTCGAACTTGTATGGTAATTCATTATAGTCGGTTTCGTACTTGTCCACCTCTTTAATCATGTCACCTCCCCCCAAGAACGGGCGCATTCCTTCTAGTATCTCCTTTTTTACATACAGTATTCCTACCCCTGTGGGCCCGAGCATTTTGTGTGCGGAAAAGGCCATAAATTCACAGTCCATTTCTTGTACATCCACTTTCATATGAGGGACGGATTGTGCAGCGTCAACGAGTACGGGGATGGGTGTCTCATGGGCCATTTTTATTATTTTATTTATTGGTACTATCGTTCCAAGAACATTAGACATTTGACTTATCGAAAGAAGTTTAACCTTATTTCGTTTCATACGGTCTTCGTAATCATTAAGATCCAAGTACCCATCCTCATCCACAGTTATATACTCTAGTTTGCAACATTTTTCCAGAGCAAGTATCTGCCACGGGACTATGTTACTATGATGTTCCATCTCACTTATTAATATGCAATCATTTCTACCAATATTCATCGTTCCCCAAGAATATGCTACAAGGTTAATTGACTCTGTAGTATTTCGTGTAAAAATAATTTCGTTTTCAGACCTAGCGTTTATAAATTTCCTAACTCTCTCTCGAGTAGATTCATATTCCATGGTTGCTTCCTCTGCTAGTTGATGCACACCCCTGTGAATGTTTGAATTATAATTCTTATAATAATTAGATATTGCATCAATCACAGACAACGGTTTTTGGGTAGTCGCTGCATTATCCAAGTATATTAGCCTCCTATTTCCTCTCAGCATTCGTTTCAGTATCGGAAAATCCTCGCGGATTCTTGATACATCAAGATCTTGGTTCCGTTGCCTGCTCAAGCTTGTCCACCTTACTAACCTGTTTCTAAACACATATCGTTAAGCACTTATATAAAGAGAGTACTTGCAAGCTATTTTCGACGTGCGAGCTCACTATTCCTCAAAAAAAAGTCATTGAGGAAAAATAGTGATTTGTAGATAGATACTTATTCATACAGCCAACAGAGTGCAAAACCACTTTGCGTTTTCGCACGTGGTGGTTGTTTTCTACAAATATCCATGGCATAGGGACATCGAGGCACAAATTTGCAGCCTTCCGGTAAATCCGCGAGATCCGGCGCCTGGCCCGTAAGAGAAACAATTTTTTCATCGGAACTTAAATTAGGAATAGCAGAGATCAGGAACTGTGTGTAGGGGTGTTTAGGGTTTTTAAATATCTCACTAGCATTCCCAAGTTCTACTAGCTCGCCTGAATACATGATTGCAATCCTATCGGCAAGTTCAGAAATTACACCTAAATCGTGACTAATGACAATGATTGTGAAACTTCTTTTGATTTTGAGAGATCTCAAGAGTGTGATAATTTGTGCTTGGACAAGAACGTCCAGTGCGGTAGTTGGCTCGTCTGCAATCAATATATCTGGATTCAATAGCAATGCCATCGCGATAACAACCCTTTGCTTCATACCTCCACTTAATTCATGAGGATATTTCTTAGCAATATTACCATCAAGCCCCACATCATTCAAAGAAACCGTAATTCGATCCGCTGCGTTACCTTTGTCACCGTGGCTTCTCAAAATTTCTTCCATTTGATCCTGTATTATGAAAACTGGGTCAAGAGTATTCATTGCGCCCTGAAAAATCATTGCAATTTTTTTCCATCTAATATCTTTGTTAAAATCAGAATCACCGAGCTTGAGAATATCTATGTCATCCAAAATTATTGATCCGTTCATAATTCTTGCTGAAGGCTCAAGATTTCGCATCAGTGCAGATCCAAGTGTACTCTTGCCACATCCGGATTCACCTGCAATCCCCAATGACTCATTTTCTTTGATTTCGAAGGTAACCCCATTGACTGCATTAATGACTTTGTTATTAGTGGCAAGATAGTGGACCCTCAAATTCGTTACTGATAATTTAGACTTGTCAGACAGCATACAAATGATTATTGTGTATAATGTAGTATCCCTAATTAACCATAACGAGTCAGGTCAGTATAGATTAGGGCCGACATAGTTTTGCACTAAATATTAATGGCAGTGAATCCTTATTAGTAAATTAGCCTTTACAACTCTAACAACTTGATGCACTCGATTGCAGTAACAAGCTAAATAACAGGTGTGTATATTAGTCTAAACCTATGAAAAAGTGATGGCATTGAAAATTCCTATTTGTTCATTTGACGCTAAGACCGGTGTTCTCTGTGGGAAATGCGAAGAGAGGCTTAGATCCAACGATTTGACCAAAGATGAAGTTGAGGCATCTGTAGTTCTGACGAAATTGGCTCAGCGTCATTCCGAAGTCGATAAATTTAGCTTGATAACAGCATTTAAGGTAGGAGACGATTTCGTACTAGTTCTGAGGGGGTCTGACCTTATGTCGATAAGATCTCATGAGGATATACGAAGTGAGGTCGAGAATCTGTTCAACTCAAGAGTGTGGTTTGTGGAATCAGATTCCTCGGATCGGAGGTTTATTGAGAATCTTCTCTTTCCTAAGAGGGTTCTCTCTGTAAATTTGGTGTGGCTGCCAGATGGGAATAAGTTGACAAGAATAATATTGGATTCTAATGATACCCCAAATTCGCAACAAGACATCCAGAAAATTCAGGGAATAGCTAAGAAAATTAAAGATATTGAATTACTGGTGGAGTATAAAAAATAGAGATAGTCATGCAAGGTCTAGGGTACAGATCTCACTACATAGCGCAATTAAACGAATCTCTTATTGGCAAATCCGTTACGGTCGCTGGATGGATCGAAGATGTTCGTGATATTGGACGACTTGTCTTTGTTGTCATAAGAGATACGACTGGTAC
>JBPCNB010000262.1:0-2910 GCA_051001675.1 Nitrososphaeraceae archaeon
CTCACTGTTAATCTATCTCGATATGAGTATATTCCGATATGGAATAGATGGATACAACATATAGAATATACATTTAGGAAGGAAATGAAACCAGGGTATACCAACTATACAATCAAAGAAAGAAACAAGAATTAAGCCATAATTTCTGTAATAAAACTTCTGTAGGAGAGGAGAGGAGACAACAACACACCACACCACAACACCCCACCTCTAGACTAGATTGATTAGAACGCAGAACAGAGTATTGTCATTTCAGATGAATGCTTACAACAATATGTATGTACAGATTGCACCGACTAATCTTACGATTCGAGTGATGCTCTCTACCGAGCCAAGGATCAGGTTGCCAAGACATGGGTTGGACAAAGATAGATAGATAGATAGATAGATTACATGTATTTCCAATCCTACATTCGTCCTGGCAGTTTTTGTTTTATGAATAACAACTTGAAAAATTCCAAAGGAATAGCAAATAAAACTACAGTGCTTAATACTAGTAAATATAAGATATCTGATATCTGGAAAATCGCATCTATTAGCCTACGTCTGCATTTGAAGATATATACTTGGCCTGGGACAACTTTCTTTTAAATATAGCGCGGCGCATTGACATTCATAAAGCAATCCATAACTATCTCGTTTTTTTAGTCAAATTCACATTCTTCATCCACTAATCCATTGCCATTATTATCAATTTGATCAAAACATACTTCTCCACTTTCATCTGGGAGTTGTGGTTGAGGTGGGGCATCTACTTGTACCTCTGTACTATCTTCGTCTTTAGCACCTTCATCATCCATAACAGTTAACCTAAATTCAAAAGTGGTATCCTCTTGTACCAGTGGCACAGAAAACCTTGCAACAGGTTGATTAGAACCTTGCAGGCGAACATTAGGACCATCAGTTAGTTCCCAGGTATATGATGTAATTTTTCCATTTGGATCCTGATCATGACTGTCAGAACCATCTAAGGTGACTTGCTCACGTATTACCGCATCTTTGTTGCTGCCAGCATCAGCGACTGGTTCTGAATTAGCTTTGGCTGCTATCTCTACCGTATCAGTAGCAGTTTCACCATATCTATCAGTCACAGTTAATGTAAGCTCAAATGTTGTATCGTCTCTAAGGTTAGCTGGCACTCTAAAATTTGCAATTGCTTCGTTTGCGTTTATTATATTGACTTTCTCATCTAACCCACCTGTTTGTTTCCATAAATAGGTCAGCGTATCACCATTTGGATCGGTGCTTTCTTCAGCAGTTAGAGTAACTTCCTCGCCTTCCCTTGTCTCCTCCTTATCTGATTTGGCTTCAGCTACCGGAGGTTGATTGACCCCTTCAATATTTACAGTAGCATAAGTCGTTTTAGTGCTATCATTTAAGGTATTTTGATTTTCTCCGCAAGACAACCTTGCTGTTAGGCTATTGGTATTGCCGGGAGTAATAGACGCATAATCATCGGTCGAGGTAAATCGCCATACCGAATAATCCCTAGGTCCTGTTAATCCTGCTGGGACTGCCTTTTGGAACGGAAGGCTATTCTTTCTAACAAATACTTCGCAGTCTTTATAGTAATCATCTACAGATGTTCCCTGAATTGTGAATTTGCCAGTCGATAGTTCTTCATATGACGCAGGTGATGTAATTTTTAGCATGCTAGCATTAAAGGAAATCCCAGTCACGTTCACGCTATACCATTTTGTTAAATTTGGAGGACATATGATTCTAGAGGTTATTTTGTTGTTTGGACCTTCCTCTATGGGGGTGTAGCTAGAATTTAAGAAAAAACTCCAAGAAGAATAGTCATTTATCCCGCCGCTACCATTGGCTTTAGCCGATTGGTAGGGCTTGACATTATTGACAATAACTGAAACTTGACATTCTGTAAGGGAATTATCGGAAGACGTCCCGGTAATTTGGAGTTGTTGTAGTCCTTCTCCTCCTGCAGACACGCTTTGACCTGCTGTAGGCGATGAAATCTTTACTCCAATTCCCTGAGCAGGTGCAGAGGGTACAGAGGAAGAGGACGGTATTGCTGTTTCTTGGGCGTAGATGGATGAAGTAGTGACTATACTATCATTATCTCCTAAAGAAAGAATAGAAGAAAGGTAAAGAATAATCAGTAGTAATAATGTTAGGAAAGTAATTGACGACGACGACATATCCAAGCTTTGTACTTTTGAGCAAAAATAATTTTATTATAATTTTATAATAAAAATTTGATATTACACAAATTCAGAATAGAATGTTAGACTTGCTTTAGCTTAGATATTAATGAATTGCATTTTGATAAAAAGCCTATCGTCTACAATGATGAAACTTTTCTGTAGTCTTAAGTCGCTTTCTTTTATAATATTAACCCAGCTTTAACTTTTCAAATATAAGAATTTACAATCCCTTATGAAACTTGTATATTCTATCGATTGTAGTTAGTAAGGATGGATTATATCTTAACCTGACCTCCATCCTTTGTCCTCACAACTTGTCAAAGTGAGATTTTGGGAACATTTTCATACGTTCCTGGCGTTTTCACGGCAGATGAATACCAAAGAGATGTGGACCGGACAGGATTCGAACCTACGACCTCAGCAATGCTAATGCCGTATCCTACCGGACTAGACGACCGGCCCTCCTTATGCACCGTTTTATGCTGATATTGTACTATTGGTATAATGATATGCGTATATTGATTGATTGATTGATTGAGTAGACAAATCAATTTAAAAAGCCTTGGGCTGGATTTGAACCAACGATCTTTGCCATACCAAGACAATGCTCTTCCTAACTAAGCTACCAAGGCACCATTGCCATTATCATACTAATAAATCATTATTAACTGATCTTTCCTAGGATAGAGCAGAGTAATATTTCAACGACTCCAGCACTCTACCCTGCATCGGCTGCACATTATGC
>JBPCNB010000263.1:0-4708 GCA_051001675.1 Nitrososphaeraceae archaeon
GAATTGGGAGAATTTAGTAACTTATTTACAGTACGTATCTTGAATTCTGCTACTCTTTTTACATCAAAATTATCAAAGGCTCTTCTGTAATCTTGACGCTTCTTTAAAATAGTTGACCAGCTTAACCCTGCTTGGGCACCTTCTAAAACTAGGAATTCAAATAGTCTTGTATCTTGATGAACTGGAACTCCCCATTCAGTATCATGATATAGCTGCATTTCTGGATATTTATTATCAGCCCATGAGCATCTGTTTAAGCTATTTTTGTTCATGCTGCTAAGAACCCTGTAAGTGGGTCAATCTCATCATAAAACAATATGATCCTATAAAAGGATCCATGGTTTCTCCTATGAAACATACGACAGCCTCATTAAGGTTACGCCACACTTAAGTAAAGTTCTATTTCTTAGAGACAAAAAATTTGTGTGCTGAAGTCTCTGCGTGAGCGCATATAGGTATAGGTCGAGGCTTCTTTTTGGAGAACAACTTCATCCTACCATCGCTTTGTATGCATTACCGATTCAGTTGTGCTTGTAAGGTTTGTAAAGGTTGTCTTTCATGTTAAATGGTTTGTCTAGACTTTCTTCAGAGTTTCTCCTTAAGTTACTTGTATTGTTTGCAGTGGTATCAAAAGAAGAAGGAGAAGGAGAAAGAGAAGGAGACAATGACCTTTTATTAATTATCTCCTTTATGTAAGTAGTGCTCTTCTCTTGGCCATTGTTACCTTTAGAAGTTCCAGTCCTTATCTAGGTTCTGCTCAGATATTCTATTATGAATATGAAGTCCTGATTCTATACTGTGAAACTGCAGACGATTCACTTTGCGTTTTCATTAGTCTCCCATATTCCAAAAGCATTATTCTCTGTATCAAGACAAATTGCGAAGTAACCCATTCCTGGAACTGCAGTTTTCGGAACGTGGACTTTACCTCCCAACTGCTGAACTTTAGAAGAATACTCGTCTACAGATTTTACGTCTATATGGTTGATGATTGGTTGTTGTGGTCCTTGTCTTTTCATAATCCCGCCTCCTAATGCCTTATTTCCCTTGTCATCTGTGGTGGTTATCAGCCAGTATTCCATATCTTCACCACCACCTGTTTGTCCGGGGAACTTTTCTATTTTCCACCCAAATAAATCACTGTAGAATTTCTTTGACCTTTCAACATCATCTGCAGGTATTTCAAAATGAACTATTGTTGGCATGTTGTTTCTTAGACCTCCAGGCGGTTCAATTCACCCATGATAGTGGATCCTGGTGTAATTAGATCCATACATTGCTTGTAAAGTCGTGTCATATTTTCTTCTTTTCCACACATTGCCATGAATTCATCTCGCTGGTTACTATCTCTGTAGTGCACTTGCTCAACCCAAATCTCCTCATCCAGGTTAGCCGACATAGTTTTCGCTATATTTGTCCATTCCATCGTATTCTCAGTGCCATTGAGTTGGAAGACCTCATAACCCAGACCGCCGTTCCTTCTAAATGCATCGGCAAATTGTTTCTCCAACTGTATCATCGCTTCATGGTTCTTTTTTGGAAGTCGGTAGAGGAACTGCTGGACTATACTTCCAACCTCACTCTTATGTTCCATTTCTGTTTCACTTGATTTTCCCATGGTGGCAGTATCTTAAATCCAGTTTATAAGCATCTAAGGGAAAAAAAGTATAGTTGGGAACGTCAATCAGCAGTAAGGGGGAAACTGTTGACTAATACGCAATTTCGTAGCATTTCTGAATGAAGAGACCAACAATGGTTTGGAGTAGAACAGGTGCGGTGAATTTCTTGCGTTCTAGATGAGGTTATTCATCATTTCTAATATGTTAGAGACGACCCCCTGAAGCATCTTTAAATATTATAGATCGCACACTTCTTATGATGACTATAAAAGCGAGAGTAGTAACGGTTGGGGCTGCCGTGATAGTAATCCTGTCAACCTTAATGATAACTGTAACAACAAATGGTTTGACAAATTTGGTGTTAGCGCAAGGACCTCCAACAATGGTGATAAACTTGACTGGTAGTGAAGAGGTTCCACCAGTTCAGACGGAAGCCACAGGCGTAGCCGAAATCACACCGGGAGTAGACTCCATAGCATATAACATAAACGCTACAAACATAGAAGGTGTGACAGCAGGTCATATACATCTTGGCGCAAAGGGTGAAAACGGACCTATAGTGGTTACGTTATTCAAATATGATACGCCAATGAATGAGGTATCAGAAAATGGCACAATTACGGCTGATAATCTCGAAGGACCAATGGCTGGGAAGCAAATATCTGATCTAGCTTCTGCTGGAGCCAATGGTACGCTATATGTCAATGTTCACACAGAACAGAATCCTAATGGTGAAATCCGCGGACAAGGCGGAAACCCCCCAAGCCAATAAAAAGATAGCAATCCTTTATAATCCTCTTTTTTATTTTTTAGTGCTTACTTATTCATATAATGTATTATTTCAAGAGATGAACAAATTATGGTTTTGTTATATCTTTATTATAAAGTAGAAGGATTGAGTCTGGTGGATCGGATTCTAATGTTAAGATAAGTTTTATTACTGCAGGAGAAGTAAACATAGATGTATTAAGAGAACTCAATCATAATAAGTGATACAGGGTGTTTGTCAAAAGCCTGTTAAAATAGATCAATTGGTTAGAAGAGTAGGGAATTGGATTGAATATGAAAAGCATCTATGATTATGTGCTCACATATGTGTTTACAGATATATGCTATATGATAAACAATATTATCCCGATTGGCAGAAACTGAAGGTACTTTCTCCAGGTAAAACGTTTGAAGTTACTTTTAACAAAACAGGTAACTATCAGTATCAATGCATGTTACATCCATTTATGCGTGGTAACGTAAAAGTAGGTGTACCCGATACTGCTGCACTAGAAAGTAGTACGGCTGGAGCACCAAAAGCCAATGTTACTCAAGTTAACGAACAGATTGATGAGGAACAAGGTCCATTTGTATTAAGCGCCAAAAAGATCAATGATATTTATGTATGGGAAAACAACGCAAGAAATAATCCCACATTGAATTTGATACGTGGTAACGAATACAGTATTATTGTAAAAAGTATAATGGGAGATTCTGTTGAACATGAATTAAAGATTTTTTCGCCTGATGGAGAAGATATACTCGAATCTGAGGGTGTAGATTAGGAGAACAAATAAAACTAAGTTTTACCGTTCCTGCAACGCCTGGTACATTGCAATATTATTGCGTATACCATCCAGAATCCATGGTAGATATAATCAATGTAGTAAACTACACTAAAAATAATAGTAGCAGTAGTATGAACAATAAATCTTCAGCAGGTAATCAAAGCGCATTTGTTGATGATCGGCGTGGGGAGGATAGAGATGATGATGGAGACCGTAGGGGTAGAGGCGGGTCGGATGATGATTCTAGAGGAAACAATCGAGGGCCAAGGTCAGATTGAAAATTCATAATAATCACAATAATCATAAAGTAATAAAAAATAAAATAGTTACTGATATGTAGTCGTTGATGTTCCTCCTCTTGCGTTAATACGACTTTATCTATAGTTACTGCATTATCGGATTTAATCTGCATCTGTGACAGTTATAGTATCAAAATACGACCTAATAAAAGGACAAGATTGGAGTGGGGCCAGTGGGAATGAACCCTGCCGGTAAGTGGGTTCAGCTACATTTTTTTCAGCTAAGTAAAAACACTAGTACGGTTTACCTCTTATATAGCTGATCAAACAGTCTATGATTAATGGAAGAATGGGATCCGGCCATTAATGACTTTGTTCTACGATGCAATAGCTGCTGGAGAACGAATAAGAACAAACCTATTAAGATTATACGTACTTCACGTGAAAAATATTATTGTGAACAGTGTTTAAGCATGTTTGACAATCTATGTCACTGCTAAGAAGATGTCAATTACTAGAAGCATCGAAAAAGCTCGAACGCTATGTTAAAATAGTAATTGTAGATGGATATATCATTCCCATCCAGAGATTTTGACTTAAAAATTTCAATCTGTAGTATAAAATTTACAACCAATGTTTATTAATAGCCAAAGATCTATTAAGATGAAAAGGAGCAAAGTTGAATAATTATGTCTTTAATGAATATCGAAACGTCTTCCAAACCATTCTATAGGTATCAACGTCAATTTGCATTATGTGAGTCTTGTTTTTGGTCTGCAACGATTTTGTATGGAGCCATCAAAGAAAAGCAGAATAATGAAATTACTACTATTACTAGAGCTGATAACCCAATTGAGGTTTGTCCAATGTGCAACAAGGATAGTGTAGTGCTAATACCTCTACAGAAAGATGAGGCCTATCAAATGTCGATAGGAGACAAAAGAGGGCTTGAAATTGAGTTTTCATTATTGAAGCCTAGAAGACAGTAATTATTCATTTTTATGCACATACATATCGGTTTATCGGCTAGTTTTTCCTAATATTTGTGGGTAATCTATAAATTTCTCTACTTTAGGCTAAAAACTCTAAAACAAGTATCAAGATGTATAAATATTATTGTGACCAGACTACTAGTACTACCGAGATCCCATGATAGAGAATTTAGTTGATAGCAAAAATACAATCAAAAAAAGCCACATGGACTCAGCATTAGGAACAGCATTCCATATCCTTAGATGTATCGATGAAGGTCAGAGCACAAAGGAGATAATACAGAGTTTAGACAGTAATGAGC
>JBPCNB010000264.1:0-1425 GCA_051001675.1 Nitrososphaeraceae archaeon
TTTATGGATCAATCCGACCTCAAAATATGTAATAATACAAATGAACGATAATAAAAACAGAGTTGAGAAGGATAACTGGGTAGTCAGCGAGCAGGCCGCCGGGAAATTACAATTCTTGAACTACGACATTTCAATTGAATCCACGATAACAGGTAAGGATCTAATTGGTAAACGAGTCTTCGACCCGATTAGACATATCTCGATCCCAATATTTCCAGCCTCTTTTGTTGATCCAGACAACGGCACTGGGATTGTAATGTCCGTTCCAGCCCACGCTCCCTATGATTATCAGGCCCTTATCGATTTGAAAAGAGATATTTCACGACAACGGGAATTTGGACTTTTAGAAATTAGTGATGTAAATCCTATAACCATAATTCAAACGAACGGCAAACCAGAACCAAACAATAATTCTTCTTCCCTATTACCATCCACAAACGACAGATATACAACGCTGTCGCCAGCAGCGCAGATTGTTGAGAAACTCCACATAAAAAATCAGTTTGATCCAAAGTTGCAAGCTGCTACTAATGAGCTATATTCACTAGAATTCTATAAAGGCAGAATGCTACAAAATACAGGAAGGTTAGCAGGTATGAGCGTATCAGAAGCAAAAGATATTGTAAAAAAAGAATTAATTGCAAATAACTCTGCAGATTTAATGTTCGAGCTGGTAGACAGCTCTGTCAGATGTAGGTGTGGTTCAGGATGTGTCGTCAAAATATTAAAAGATCAATGGTTTTTGAATTATGGAAATCAACACTGGAAAAAGCTGGCCCACCAGTGTATCAACGAGATGGATATAATTCCAGAAGACATGAGACAAGAGTTCAATTATGTTATCGATTGGCTAAGGGAGAGAGCATGTGCAAGAAAGGCTGGGCTAGGGACGAAGATCCCATGGGATGGAAACTGGCTTATTGAGAGTCTTTCTGATTCTGTAATCTATATGGCGTATTACATACTTGCCAAATATATCAATGACAAGTCACTCGTTGATGAGCACAAGAATTATGAAAATCTCAAAGATTCTTTTTTTGACTACATATTTTTAGGTAAAGGTGATTCTAAGCAGGTTGCTAAGGATTGTAACTTGGATCATTCTCTGTTGGAGAAAATAAGGTATGAATTCTGCTATTTTTATCCAGTGGATTCAAGACATTCGGGCAGGGATCTCGTTCCTAATCATCTTTCATTTTTTATATTCAATCATGTAGCAATTTTTGAGAGACGATACTGGCCTAGGCAAATTGTGGTAAACGGTTCCGTGCTTATGGAAGGAAAAAAAATGTCCAAATCTCTTGGAAATATAATTCCTTTGCGCGCAGCTATCAAAGAGTATGGTGCCGATTCTATTCGTTTGGCGATGTTAAGTTCGGCTGAGGTTTTGCAAGATGCTGATTTTTCATTTGATGGCCTGAGGGG